>CAYRFI010000001.1:0-89838 GCA_964423595.1 uncultured Thermoanaerobaculia bacterium
ACGACCACCGGTTCGATGCCGTTGCGGCACCGAACGGTTCCTTCCTCCAGGACCTGCAGGTGAGCCCCGATGGGCGCACGGTCTTCATCGCCGACGTCAGCTTTTGGCGCAAACGGCCGGCAATCGTCGTCCACGACATAGCTACCGCCACCGATCGCCGGGTCCTCGAGGGCCACCCATCGGTGACCGCCCAGGACTGGATCATCACCACACCGGCCAAGCGCATGGTCTTCTTCGGCGGTCTCGCTGCAATGAAGCCCGGTATCGACGGGATTGCCATCACCCCTGACGGCGCCTGGCTTGCCTACGGCGCCATGAGCCACGACACCCTCTACCGGATCCCGACCGCGGCCCTGCTCGATATGTCCCTCGGTGACTCAGCCATCGCCTCGAGGGTCGAGGCGCTCGGCCGCAAGCCCCTGTCGGACGGCCTTTCGGCCGACCTCGAGGGAGGCGTCTGGATCACCGACGTCGAACACGGCGCGGTGCTGCGGATGGGCCCAGAAGGCGAGCTCGAGACCTGGGTCGAGAGCCCCCGGATCCGGTGGGCGGACGCCCTCTCATTCGGACCCGACGGTTGGCTCTACCTGGCCGACTCGGCGATCCCCGACCAGGTCATGCGGTCGAAGAGCCACATCGCTTCGCAGGCTCCGTACTTCATCTTCCGTTTTCGTCCGGGCATCGCAGGTGTCCCCGGACAATAAACCTCAGCTTCTGAGGCGCTCGATCAACCGCTCGAGGAGGCCTTCCTGGGCCTCGAAAGACAGGTCACCATGGACGCCGGCCACGAAGCGTCCGGCGCGGAGGACGGTTCCAGACCCCGCACCGGGATCCTGGAATCGAAAGCCGTCTGGCGCGTCCGCGACCTCGGCCCAACGCTCCTCTTCCCTGCGGAACGCCTGGAGCGCTTCCTCTGCCTCAGCCTCGTTCTCCAGCTCCGAGAAGAAGAGCTCACCTCGACTGCCGCCGACCTCATAAGTCGCCAGCACACCGCCCCTGAGGGCGGCATGTCCGAGGAGGTCGGTAGCCTCGTAGCGCTCACTGTGGGGAACGAGGCCGTCAGGGGGGAGAGGCTGGAGAATGGTCGGCGGAGACACGGAGCCGGTCACCTCGTCACACACGTGAGCGACGAGGATCTGCGTCATTTCGATCAGTTCGGGGCGCTCGTCATCGGCGACCACGTGAACGAAGACCTGGCCCCTCCACGCCGCGGCCACGGTTCCGGAGCGATAGCCCTCGGCACCCCAGGATTGAAATGTCGCATCCGGCGGCCGGATGCTGCTGTAGATGCCGAAGGCCCCGAGCTCGGAACCCATGTCGTAGACATCGGCGATGACACTCGAAAGCGGATCGTCACCGAGCTGGTACCGGCTGTGGATCATCCGTTCGAAACCGTACGCCTCGTAACGCGGTGCGCCGCCGTCGAGATACTCCCAGAGGGTGTCGGGGGTGTACGAGGTCGGCCCCTCGGCGATGCGCCAGCCCTCGAGTGAGGAGGCCTCCGGAAGGAGGCCTTCGAGTTCGACGCCAGCAGGACCCGGCGGCTTCTCCTGTGCGCACGCTACCAGCGCGATCAGCACCGCAACGCGCCACAGGTGACGAGCCTTCACCTAGGCCTCCTGGAAGCAGAGGTGCCGGTGCGCCTCCAGGAGCTCGGCCCGCACCGGTCGGCCAAACGGGCACGCGGCATCGCACGGACCGGTGCAGCCGTTACACGCCTTCGCACAGCACCGATCCGGCAAGGCGTGATAGCGCCGCATGGCCTCCTTCTCGCGACCGTAGTAGGAGAAGTACATGGCGAAGCGATTGATGTCCGCCACCGCCACACCGCGCGGACAGCTCGCCTCGCACTCGCCGCAGAATCGACAGTATCTGTCGTACATCTCGTCCGCATAGCGGCGCAGCATTGCGACCTCGGCAGCGCTGAGCGGCGTTGCGACGGCTGCCGAATACTGCCGGACGGTGTCGAAGTTGGTCATCGACACGGAGACGCTGGAAACGTACGAGTGCGTCAGCGCCCACTTGACCGTTGCCTGCGGGAAGGACAGTCCACCCACCTCGAGATCCTCGATCTCCCGCTGGCGGTTGCCGGCGTTGGTCTTGAAGACCATAGTTCCGATCCCGAGCTCGGCGGCGCGACGCAGGATCGCGTCCTGGTCGGGGTAGGACACGAAGTCGTACTTGATGAAGAAGACCTCAATCCGACCGTTGTCGATTGCGGCGTTCAGCAGCGGCTCCATGCCGCCGGCATGACTGGAGAGCCCGAGATGACCGACCTTACCCGCCTCCTTGGCGCGGTCGAATCCCTCGTACAGGGCGTCCACCCGAAGGTCCTCCGACGTCCGGACATCGCTCGTGACGTAGACGTGGAGGTGGTCGGTGCGGAGCCGCCGCAGACTGGCGTCGATGTCGTCGAGCACCCGTTGAAGGGACATGCCAGGACGAATGTCGTTGCCGGTGACAATGACCACATTATCGCGCCGACCACCGAGGGCGCTCATCGCCTCGCCAAGCGCCTTCTCCTCCATGCCGTCAAGGTAGTTGCCCGAGACGCAGAAGGTGTTGATCCCTGCGTCGAGGGCGGCCCGCATCAGATCCGGTCGATCCAGCCCGTGGGCGCCGAAGGATACCTCCGACACCTCAAGGCCCGTATCACCAAGGGGGCGGTAGTCGATCTCGACGGTGGAGGGCGCTGTCGTTGCCTTCTCGGGCGTTCCGCAGCCACCGACCGCTACGCCGGAGGCGACGGCACCAAGCTTCAGGAAGTTCCTCCGATCGATTGTCCTTCGACGGGACGCCACGGGGCACCTCCCTTGCGATCGACCCTTGGCGGACGCGGCCGCCGTGGGGCCGGATCAGTTCTCCGAAACCTCCAGCCCCAACATCTGCACGTACTCGGCCACCCGCTTGGTCCAGACGATGCGAACCCTGCGGTCCTCACCGTCAGTGTCGCGCAGCACGAACGAGCCCGAAGGACTCAGCGTGTCTTGACCGATGTACATCCCCCCGAGGCCGCGATCACTGGTGTCCCGTAAGGTCACCGGGTAGGCTTTCTCGTTGCCGCCACTGTTGGTGGTGACCAGCTCGACGTTGCGGAAGTCAGGGGAACGGTCGTCGTCTCGCCGTTCGTCGCTCATAGCGCACTCCTTTGCGGTTGAAGGGCAACCCCGGGGAAATCTCACAGAGCCTCACGGTTCTGCGGATCTTCCGTCGAATCAACTGCATCACTTGAGGGCGATTCTAACCCCGTTTTGCGAAGAACGCTCGGCCAAGCGCCAGTATCTCGAATTCACTGGTCCAAAAAGAAAATCAGCCCGCACGAAGCGAGGCGAGCTCGAGCGGCGTGTTGGCGTTGAACCAACACCGTCTGAAAGCCGCGGGCGGCTCAACGGTCGCGACCCGGGAGTTCGAAGCCAGGCGGTGCAACGCTCGTTCACCGGACGCAGCCGCTTCCTCGAGCAATGTTCGGGCTTCCGATTCGTAGAGAGCGAGCAGCGGCTCCACGAATCCGTTTAGCGATGGCATCACCGCCCACGTTCCTGGTCGCCGATTCTGCACCAGCCACCTCACCGCCTCTCCCCGCAACAACGGCAGGTCGCAGGGGGTCACGACCCAGCATGCATTGGGTCTGGCACGTAAGGCTCCGAGAATCCCCGCCATCGGGCCCTGACAGTCGTCCGCATCGGCAACCGTCGAAAGACCTTCGAGGGTCGCCGGGACCGGGCCTCCACCGAGCAGCACGACCTCGTGGACCTCTCCGGAAAGGGAGCATACGACGTGTTCGATCATCGTGCCATCGCCGACCTCGACGAGCTGCTTCGGCCGGCCCATTCGGCGGCTCAAGCCGCCCACCAGCACGCCGCCGAGGATTGGGCGAATCACGGCAGGACCGCCAACGAGGTCGCCCCGGGCAGCAGGCGCTCGCCATCAGGCTTCTCCCGGGATTGTCTTTCAAGCTCGTCCACAGTCCGATCCTCCAGCCATCCTGCCGGTTGCGGCGGTTCGACCCTGCGGCCGTTGCCGCAGGTCACGGCGCAACGCCCTGTCGCGATCCGCACCACCAAGATGGTTCCTCATCGAAATCCTCACCTTGATCCCGGTCATGTGGTTCTTCACCGGGTCACTGATCTCGCGGACAGAGTAGCGCGGCTGAGTGGTCACGAAATGAGGGCCAGGGCAACCACGTAGTAGATGCTGATGGCGGTGGTGTCGTTGATCGTCGTTACCAGGGGACCCGCGGCGATGGCCGGGTCGATTCGCAACAGCCGGAAGAGCCAGGGTACGAGCACCCCCAGGAGCGCGGCGGTCATCATCGCCGCCAGCATGGACACCGCGACAGTCACGGCGAGCAGCGGATTGCCACGCCAGATGATGGCCACCACGCCGGCCAGGAGGCCGCATGCGACCCCCATCAGGAGGCCGATCATCAGCTCCTTGATTAGGAACCGCTTGAGGTTGTGAACGTCCACCCTCCCGGTGGCAAAACCGCGCACGACAATGCTCGAGGACTGAGAGCCGACGTTGCCGCCCATGGCGCCGATAACCGGAATGAAGGGTACCAGCGTCATCATATGCGGGAACGAAAACTGGAAGGCTGAAACCAGGAAGGCGGGAACCGTGAGACCCGCAAGGGTGGCCAAGAGCCACGGTAGGCGCACACCGGCGATCTTGAGTACCTGGTCGGTATAGACGAGCTCTGGTTCGTAGATCGTCGCTCCGGCCATGTGCATGATGTCCTCGTCCGCCTCTTCCTCGAGGACGTCGGCCGCGTCGTCGTGGAGGATGCGGCCGAGCAGCCGTCCGCGATCGTCGACCACCGGCAGCGCCACCAGGTCGTAGCGTTGGAACATCTGCGCCACGATCTCCTGGTCGACTTCGGGGTTGACGACGTGGACGTTGCGTTTCACGAGCTCGCTGATCGGCCCGTCGGGCGGCGCAAGGAGCAGGGCGCCGAGGTTGAGGACGCCGACCAAACGGTGCTCATCATCGACCACGTAGACAAAGTGGAAGGTGCTGACCTCGTCCGCGTTTGCTCGAACGGCCTCGATGGTCTCGTCAACGGTAGCGGCCTCAAGCACCGACACCAGTTCCACCTGCATGAGACCGCCGGCCGAGTCCTCTGGGTACTTGAGGAGAGTCTCGACCTCGTGACGGTCCTCCTGAGGCAGCGCCTCGATGAGATCCCTCGCCAAAGGCGCCGGCAGATCGGCGAGGACGTCAGCCGCGTCATCCGAGGCCATTTCCTCGATCGCTTCGGTGAGCTGGTCCGCCTTGAGGTGCTCGGCGAGGTCATCGCGGAGGTGGTCCGGGAGCTCCTCCATAAGGTCGGAGACTCGGGTGATGCTGAGCCGCGAAACCACCTGCGGCCAGTCGGCTTTGGGAAGGACACCAAAGAGGGTTGCAAGGTCGGCGGGGTGGAGCATCGAGACGAATCGATCGAAGGCCTCGAGGTCACCACTCTCGACCAGCTCCTCGAGGTCACGCACCTGGTCGCTCAGAACCTCCTCGGAGGGACCCGTCGACACCAGCTCGTCAGAACCTGGTTCGAGGTCCGGGAGGTCGGCTTCGGTGCTGAAATGGCGGTCGTTCACGAGAGCTCCTGAGAAGCATGAATTCAGCCCAAAGCCTACCACCACCCCATTTCTCGGCGCTCAAGCCCACGCTTGCTCGGCTCTGCGATCGTAGGGCATGAACGACGAAAGCTAAAAGGCGCTACCATGGTGGGTGGGTCCGAGATCCCAACGGACCCGACATTCTGAGACAAGATAACCATGTACCTCTCCGGACTGACGCATCGCGACCACCTCTTCGATGTCGCCACCAGGTGGCTGGCAGATCGGCTCGAGCCGACCGACGGCCGCACAGTGACTGAGATATTCGCTTTCGAGCGGGCCATCACCGCACCTACGGTGAGACGATTCGTGGCCGACCTCTGCCGCACCTGCCACCGCGGCGACCTTTATATGGAGCGGATCACCAGCAAGGACGAGGTGCGGGCGGCGATCGTCGCCGCCGCAGCCCACCCCTCGACACGAGTCGCCGAGCTCATCGATTGGTATCGCCAGCTGCCGGAAGAGTTCTTCCCGCGCACCCCCGTCCGCATGAGTCTGGTGACCCTTCGCAACGGCCGGCTGACGGCCATCGTGCGCCGCAAACGTATCCGGCGCATCGCCGACAAGGTCTCGCGGCGTGTCGCCGAACAACTCAGCGGCGAGATCGTTGCCGTCGCCCGGGCGTTGGCGGCTAGCCGCCCGCGACCCATCGGCGGAGCGGATCGAGAGATCGCACCACCGAGTACCCCCGCCGCAGTCGGCGGCGCCGCCGAACGTTTAGTAGCCGATCGCATCCGCTCGGGACGTATCGCCCTCGATCCGGAGAAGAATCGGGTCGACGACGTCATCGGTGTCAAGATCATCGGAACTCCAAGCGAGCTCGAGAACCTCGAGACGGCACTCGATGACTTCGAGTACACCTTTGCTTTTCAACGGGAGGTCCACGCCGGTGCGTACGAGGGCATCCACTACCTGGTCGACCTCCAGTTGCCGCCCAACGAAGCGATTCTGGCCAACATGGCCGGCATTGACTGGTCGTTCGCAGCCGGCCGCGGTGTTCCGGTGGAGAGCCTCGACGAGAGTTTTCGCAGGTACGTCGAGGGCTGCCGCCGCACCTTTCGGGTCGAGCTCATCCTCACCACCTTCGACGACCTCGTGGAATCCGAGTTTGGGATTGCCATCCACGAACAGCGGATCCTCGAGCAGCGAGACCTTGCCGACGACTATGGACGCATCGCCCGCAACGCCTCGTCGATTATCGAGTACCTGCTGCGCCTGGCCACCTCGTCCACAATCAACATCGAAAGCATCCCGATCAAGATCTGGGGCCGCTACATCCGCGACACGGTGGCCCACGCCATCGCCGCCCTCGACGGCGGAGAACCGACCGACTGGTTGGTTCCTGAAGAGCACCTCGATAATCTGATCCCGTTGTGAAACGCGGCGAGTGCTATTCTGAACCCGCGTGATCACCGGAAGGACACGACTCCGACGAGATGACGCAACGGCAACAACTGTTGTCGCTTGCGTGGTCCTCTGTCTGCTGGCCTCGTTAGCGCCAGCGAACGAGCGGGTGACGTTCGTCGGTGTCGCCCTCGACCAGGAGACCAGGGAGGCTGACCGCCGATTGCAGGATTACCTCCAGCGCTCGGTCGACATCCGATTCGCCCCCGAAGAGCTGGAGTACGGTCAGGTCATCAAAAGGCTCGCCGGCTGGGACCCTGCGGGCGGCGTGGTGATCGCCCGCACCACGCCCTATGTGCAGGTGGTGTCGGAAATGCTCGGCGCCGAGCTGGAGATCCTCGCCACCTATGTCAGCGAGGCCACCGGCGAGACGACCTACCATTCGTACTACGTGGCGAGAAAGGAGGACCTACCGCCCAATCCGAGACCGGCCGATGTGATCTCCCTCATCGCCGGCTCTTCGAGTCGGATTCGCTTCACCTACCACAGCCTGTTTTCGACCTCGAGTTTCTTCCTCCCGTCTCTGCATTTCCGCGC
The DNA here is from genome assembly GCA_964423595.1 of uncultured Thermoanaerobaculia bacterium. GTDB lineage: Bacteria > Acidobacteriota > Thermoanaerobaculia > Thermoanaerobaculales > Sulfomarinibacteraceae > Sulfomarinibacter. The sequence continues at coordinate 7,554 of CAYRFI010000001.1, forward strand.
CAACGGCGTCTTTCACATGGCGGAGGCGACCGAGTCACTGGCTGCCATCCAGGTAACCCAGGCAGAGGTCAGCAGCAGCAGCTATCTGGTGCGGGCGGTGGCACGCGGCGAGGCCGATTTGGCCGCCGTGTGGGATGGCACGCGGGCGCGCTTCGTTGACGGCACCGCGAACGCTGACGACAACGCTGTGGGTCACGCGGTTGCCTTCGTGCGTCTGCCGTCGGCGATCCCCAACGATCTCCTGGTGTGCTCGAGGTCAGCGCCGACCGAGCTCAGGGAACGCATCCGGTCGGCAATCCGCACGATGCCGGCGGCGGAGATCGCGGTTGGTGATTTCGCACGCTGGGTCGAGATCGGCGACGCATCGGAGGCGCGGACCGCCCTCGCCCACCTCCGGTGGCTGGCGCGCGAGCAGGTGGCACCGGTGACGGTCGACGTGCGGCAGGGGCGCGGGTCCCCAACCGGTATCGCGATCATGGCGGAAGCGGCGCGGCACGCCGTGCGGTTGTCGGGAACCGAGTTCGTGCTCTTCGACGAGGACTTTCACGAGCACATCGACGCGGTGTGGACGCTTGACGAGATTCACGACGGCGCGGCGCGATTGACGAGCTCTCTCCCGGGCACCGGGATTGAAGATCAGGTCTTCCCGATCAGCTTCCGCGATTCTCAAGATCTGACGCGGCGGATCGTCGGTATTGCCCAGGAACGACTCCACCGCATCCGCTATGTGTGGCCCTATAGCGGCGGCCAGCCGATCGTGATCCGAGACACCACTCTCACCATGCCAGTCGGCCGCAAGGCGCCAGTGCAACGGATCACCTGGATCGATCCCGAGCGCAACAGCTTCCGCGCTGGACCGATCTTCGAGGTCACGGTGAGGGCCTCGAACCTCTTCGTTCACGAGCTCGAGGCCGAGGATTTCCGGCGTTCGGGCGGGATCGCCGCCGATCTCGATCCGATGTCGAACGTTTCCTACCGCGTTTACCAGCTCCGGGTCATGCCCTCGAACACGTGGTTTCGCATCGCCACCGGCGCCCTGGTTGGGCTTCTCACGCTGGCCGCGATCGCGGCGGTTTTCGCCCTCCGGCGACGGTCCAATGGTGATGTGGCCGATCAGGAGACCGTGGTCACGTGACAGTCGAGTATCCGACGGCTGGCGATATGCTCGCCCACTACAGGGTAATCGAGCGCTTGGCCAGCGGCGGGATGGGGGAAATCTACGTCGCCGAGGACACCCGTCTCGGGCGGCGGGTCGCACTCAAGGTCCTGCCGGCCGAGGCAGTGGCCGACGCCGAGCGGTTGCAGCGGTTCCAGGCGGAGGCGCGAGCGGTCGCCGCCATGAACCACCCTAATATCGTCACCATCCACGGCGTAGAAACCGATCACGGCATCCATTTCATCGCCATGGAGCTGGTCGAAGGAAAGACCCTGCGCAAGCTGATTCCCAAGGGGGGCCTACCACTGCCGGAGTTCTTCCGCATCGCCGAGCAGTTGACCGCTGCGGTCTCGGTCGCTCACGACAGCGGCATCACCCATCGCGATCTCAAGCCTGACAACGTGATGGTCACCTCTTCCGGTCACGTCAAGGTCCTCGACTTCGGTCTCGCGAAGCTGGTCGACGAACCCACGGATCCCGCCTTCGACGGCCCCACCCTCATCGATTCCGACAAGGCTCCGTCACCGAATCTGACCGAGGACGGCGCTCTGCTCGGAACCGTTCCCTACATGTCGCCCGAGCACGTGACGGGCCGTGGCTTCGATCACAGATCGGACATCTTCTCGCTCGGCATCATCCTCTATGAGATGCTGACCGGCGAGCGTCCGTTCCACGGCTCCACCTCGAGCTCGATGATGTCGGCCATTCTCCGCAAACCCGCCGAGCCGATCGCCCGATGGCGGCACGACGTCCCACGCTCCGTCGAGCTGGCCATCGAGCTCTGCCTCGAGAAAGACCCCGCCGACCGGATGCAGCAGACCTCCGCCCTGCACGAGCAGTTACGTATCGCCCGCCGCGAGATCTCGTCGACACCCCGTGTTTCTGATACCGGCGCCGACCGGCCCGTTTCGCGACCACCCTCGGTTGTGGGGCGAAGTGTCAATCGCATGCGCTCGCTGGCGGGCCGGCACCGCCTGCCGCTGCTCTTGCTCGCCGCCGTCTTTCTCGTCAACCTTCTCGAGACCACCATCGAGACCGCGGTCAGGGACCGGTGGGGTCTCGGCCGCGAGCTCGGCTACCAGCTCGCCCGCGCCGCTCACTGGTTCGAGGGCGCAACCACGGTTGGGGGTTACGATACCGCTTCGCCAATCGTCGTCTACGGTTATTCGAGCGCCTACTTTTTCGCCATGCTGGTGTTGGTTCTCGCTACCGGTTGGGCGCTGTTCCGCAAACCCGGTCGCGAGCCCTTCCGGGTCTTCGCCCTTGCCGTGGCCGTGGACTACGCCGTCAGCCTGCCATTCTTCGTCTTCTTTCCGGTCCCCGAACGGTGGGCCTATCCCGAGTCCGGCGCCATTCTGCTGTCGGATCTGTGGGCACCAAGGCTGATCGAGGTCTTCCGGCCGATCTCCGGTCTCGATAACTGCTTCCCGAGCTTCCACGTCTCGCTGACGGTCGTGATGGTCGCATTCGCCTTCCTCTACCGGCTTCGCTATCGCTGGAGCGCCCTGTGGATCGGGCTCCTCATAACGCTCTCGACGTTGGTGTTGGGGATCCACTGGCTGACCGACATCGCCGCCGGGCTCGCCACCGGCATCCTCGCGGTCGCCATCGCTCGGCTGATGGATCGATCCATCGCGTGGCCCGCGGTTCCCTGTTAACATGCGCGGCGATGTTGCCTGTGAGATCACGGACGTCCAACGTCCACACGATGTGAAAGAGAGGGAGCAAATGCAACGCAAGATCGTTCTCTGTGTCGTATGCGGGTTTCTCGCCCTGGCCGGCCTGACATCGGCCGAGACGCTCGAGGAGATCCTGGCCAAGAACCTCGAGGCGCGGGGTGGCAAGGACGCGATACTGGCGGTCCAGTCGACCCGATCGACCGGCACCATGCGCATGGGCGGCTCCGCCGCGGGCGCGCTCGAGGTGCCGTTCACGGCCGAGTTCAAAAGGCCGAACAAGGTCCGCATCGAGTTCACGATGCAGGGCATGACCGCAGTCCAGGCTTACGACGGAGAGGTTGGGTGGTCGATCATGCCGTTCCTCGGCAAGACCGAACCCGAGGAGATGGCCGAGGACCAGCTCAAGGACATCAAGGAGCAGGCTGACTTCGACGGCATCCTCGTCAATTACGAGGAGAAGGGCCACACCGTCGAGCTCATGGGCACCGAAGACGTGGACGGGACGCCCGCCTACAAACTCAAGGTGACCAAGGCCAACGGCGACGTCGTCAATCTCTACCTCGATCAGGAGTACTACATCGAGTTCAAGGCCGACACAAAGCGTGAGGTCCAGGGCAGCGAGGTCGAGGTATCGACCGTTTTCGGCGACTACAAGGAAGTTGATGGCCTGCTCTTTGCGCACTCGATGGAAATGAGCTTTGCCGGCAACCCGGACGGGCAGGTGATCACGATCGATAACATCGATCTCAATCCCGAGATCGACGACGATCGCTTCGCGATGCCGGAGCCGAAGGCGACCGACGAAGCGACCGGCGAATAGAAACGGCTGGGTTTCTCCGCCGAGCGATCGGCGACCATACAACAAGATCATGAGGCCCGCCGGCGCGGGCCGTCAGAGGGGGTCAGATCATGGCGCGTCGCGCGTTCTTTTCGTTTCTCGGATGTCTGGTTCTGATAAGCATTTCACTGATCGCAGCGGAGCCGTCGATTGCGATCGACTCTGCGACCTTCGGCGGCCTCCGGGCGCGGGACATCGGTCCGGCGGTCATGAGCGGCCGCATCTCGGCCATCGACGCCAGCGCTGCTGACCCGGTCACGGTGTGGATCGGCTCCGCCAGCGGCGGAGTGTGGAAGTCGGATAACGCCGGCACCACTTTCAAACCGGTTTTCGACGACCGCCCCCAGTCGATCGGTGCAGTGAGGGTAGACCCCTCTGACTCGGAGACGGTATGGATCGGCACCGGTGAAACCTGGGTCCGTAACAGCGTATCGGTCGGCAACGGGGTCTACCGCACGACCGACGGCGGCGACACCTGGGAACACCTCGGTCTCGAGAACACCGAGCGCATCGCCAAGATTACAGTCGACCCGACGAATAGCGACACCGTCTATGTCTGCGCTACCGGCCATCTATGGGACGCCAACGCCGAGCGTGGAGTCTACAAGACCACCGATGGTGGGAAGCAATGGGAGCAGGTCTTCTTCATCGACGAAAACACCGGCTGCGCCGACCTCGACATGGATCCGCAGGAGCCGGAAATCCTCTACGCCGCAATGTGGCAGTTCCGCCGCTCTCCCGACTTCTTCACATCGGGCGGTCCAGGCAGCGGGCTCTATCAATCGACCGACGGTGGCGCAACCTGGTCCGAGCTCAGCAACGGACTTCCCGAGGGTGAGAAGGGCCGGATCGCGGTCGCGATCGCACCCTCACGCCCGTCGGTGATCTACGCCATCGTCGAAGCCGAGGACACCGCACTCTATCGCTCCGACGATCTCGGTTCGAGCTGGAAGAAAACCGATGACTCATCCAACGTACAGATGCGCCCCTTCTACTTTTCGGAGCTGGTGGTCGACCCGACAGATCACAACCGGCTCTACAAACCCGGTTTCACCCTCACCGTCTCGACTGACGGTGGCAACACCTTTTCGGGCCTTTTCGGCGCCGGCTTCACCTTTGGCGTGGTCCATCCCGACCACCACGCACTGTGGGTCAACCCCGGGGACCCACACCAGCTGATCCTCGGCACCGACGGCGGCGCCTACATCTCCTACGACCGGGCCCAGACCTGGCGTCACGTGCGGTCGCTGCCGGTGTCGCAGTTCTACCACGTGGCCCACGACATGGAATGGCCCTACAACGTCTATGGCGGCCTCCAGGACAACGGTTCGTGGAAGGGACCGTCGCGGAGTCCGGGCGGCATCACCGCGGGCGACTGGCGGGTGGTCGGAAGCGGCGACGGCTTCTGGGCCTTCGCCGACCCACGAGACGCGAACACCCTTTACGTCGAGTACCAGGGCGGCAATCTGTCACGGGTCAACGTCGCGACCGGCGAATCCAAGAGCATCCGACCCTATGCCCGTGAGGGCGAGGAGAAGCTACGCTTCAACTGGAACACGCCCATCCACCTCAGCCCGACCGTTCCTGGCACGATCTACTACGGATCCCAGTACCTGCATCGCTCGACCGACCGCGGCGAGTCGTGGGAGACCATCTCGCCCGACCTCACCACCGATGATCCCCAGCGCCAGCGGCAGGAGGAATCGGGCGGTCTGACGATCGACAACTCGACCGCCGAGAACAACACGACCATTTACGCCATCAGCGAGTCACCGAAAGATCCGCAGGTCATCTGGGTAGGCTCCGACGACGGGCTCATCCACGTCACGCGAGACGGCGGTAAGAACTGGGCCCGCGTTTCGGACAATAACCCGGATCTACGGAAGGGCTCTTGGATCTCGTCGGTTACCGCGAGCCCGCACGACGAGGCCTCCGCCTTCGTCACAGTCGACGACCATCGCAACGGCGATATGTCGACCTATGTCTTTCGCACCAGCGATTTCGGCGAGACTTGGCAGTCGCTCGCAGGCGAGGGCATTACAGGTTACGCCTGGGTTGTCAAACAGGACCCGGTGAATCCGGAGCTGCTGTACGCCGGTACCGAGTTCGGTCTTTACATCTCCCTCGACGGCGGCCAACAGTGGGCGCGGTTCAAGGAGAACCTGCCGATGGTGGCGGTCCACGACCTCGCCATCCATCCCACCGAGCACGACCTCATCATTGCCACCCATGGGCGCGGCATCTACATCATCGACGATCTCACCGCACTTCGCAGCCTGACCGCGGAGATCCTCGAGTCGACTGTCGCGGTCCTGCCGTCGCGGCCATCACCGATGGTGCTGGCCGGCATCGAGGAATGGTTCGGCTCCGACGACGAGTTCGTGGGTCGCAACCCCTCGGAGGCGGCAACCATCGATTACTGGCTCAACAAGCGCCACCTTTTCGGCGACCTCAAGATCGAGGTCTACGATGCAGACGGCGAGCTCATCACGACCCTTCCCGGCAGGAAGCGGCGCGGCCTCAACCGGGTCGACTGGCCGATGCGCCTGAAGCCACCGAAGGTCCCACCGGCCACGGCGCTGGTACCCGCCTTCCTCGGCCCCCGTGTCCCCGAGGGCACGTACACCTTCAAGCTCATCAAAGGCAAGGAGACTCTCGAGGGACAGGTCGAGCTGGTTGCGGACCCGCGCAACCCGCACCCCAAGGAGGACCGGCTCCTGCAGCAGAAGACGGCGCTCGAGATCTACGACCTGCTCGGGGAACTCACCTTTCTCGTCGACAGCGTGGTTGACCTCCGCGACCAGGCGGAGAAGCGCGCCGATTCTCTGAGCGGGAAGGACAAGACGACTCTCGAGAGCTTTGCAGATTCCCTTGAGGCCCTCCACGAGACCCTCGTCGTGACCGAGGGTGATTGGATCTCCGGCAAGGAGGAGCTTCGCGAGCGGCTCGGCACACTCTATGGCGACGTGAGCAGCTATGACGGCCGGCCCACCGACTCGCAGCTCGAGCGGTTGGCCCGGCTGCAGGCCGAGCTCGAGGCCAGACAGGCCGAGTTCGAAGCCGAGGTGAACAACATCGACCGCATGAACCGAGTTCTCACCAGGCGCGACCTCGAACCACTCAAACGCCTGACCCACGAGGAGTGGCAGGCTCGACAGGACGGCATGGGCGGCTCGGCGGCTCGGGCAGGTCTTGTCGCGCTCGGACTGGTGACGGGTTTCTGAGAAAGCGGCGATAGACGCAGATGGCTGCCCTCGGCCATTGATCGCCAACGCGAGTCGGCTATAGAACGACTCCGTCGATTGTTTTGGAACCGCAAAGACGTGAACACGCCGGAGGGAGCGGATTGTGGCCGTGGCCGAGGGGGTCGTCTCGAGGGCGGGCGGGAGGCCTACGGCCACCCGCTCATCCCGGCGGGTCACCGTGGCCGAAGGCCGCGAGTAAGAACGCAAAGAAGGTCATTTGTGTTTTCCGAACTTCAATTCATCCTGTGCGGGGTTGTAAGGGTGGGCGGCTTTGCGCCTTTGCGTTTGAATCGTGAGGTGATGTTGGCACATCACCTCATCGTTGGACGCAGTACCAAGCCGAGCGGGGACGGGTGGTCAGCCTTTGACGACGGCGACAGGGCGGAGGCGCGCTACTCTCTTGGCGATGCCTGCGCCGGTGACCACTTCGACGACGGCATCGACGTCTTTGTAGGCGGCCGGCGCCTCCTCGGCGAGACCGGGCATCGAGCCCGCCCGAACCTTGATGCCAAGCTCCTCGAGATCGCGCCGCAGCTCTGAACCGTTGATCGAGCGTTTGGCCTTGCGGCGGCTCATGGTTCGGCCCGCCCCGTGGCAGCACGAGCCGAGCGAGCGTTCCATGCTCTTCTCTGTTCCAACCAGCACCCACGAGGCGGTACCCATCGAGCCCGGCACCAGCACGGGCTGGCCGATTGCACGGTACTCGGGCGGCAACCCCCCGAATCCCGGGCCGAAGGCGCGCGTCGCGCCCTTGCGATGAACACACACGCGGCGACGTCCGCCGTCCACCTCATGTTCCTCGGTCTTGCCCATGTTGTGGGCAATATCGTAGACCTGGTGAAGGTGAACGTTCTGCGCCCGGCCGCGCAGCGCTTTGGCAAATGCCTCGCGCGCGAGGTGGGCCAGCACTTGACGGTTGGCGAAGGCGTAGTTGGCGGCAGCCCGCATCGCGCCTTCGTAGGCCTGCCCTTCGGGGGAGTCGAGAGGCGCACAGACCAGCTCGCGATCGGGCAATCGGATGCCGTGGCGCTGGACCGCCTTCTGAAACGACGTGACGTAGTCGGTGCAGATCTGGTGGCCAAAGCCGCGCGAGCCACAGTGAATCATCACCGTCAGACAGTCCTCAGACAATCCCATCACCCGTGCCGCCTCGTCGTCGAAGACCTCGTCCACGACCTCGACCTCGATGAAGTGGTTGCCGGCGCCGAGGGTGCCCATCTGCGGCCGGCCCCGTTCACGCGCGCGGCGGCTCACTTTCGAATAGTCAGCACCCGCGAGGAACCCGCCCTCCTCGGTGCGCGCGACGTCGGACTCGGAGCCGAACCCTTCCCTTCTCGCCCACTCGCCGCCTTCGCGGCAGGCCCGCTCGAGCTCATGCTCGTCGAGCTGCAGCCGGCCACCCTTGCCGACCCCGCTCGGACACGCGGCGTCGAGCGCCGAGGCGAGGTCATTCATCACACCCTTGACCTCGCCGAACTCCACCCTTGACGCCAGCAGCCGCACACCGCAGTTGATGTCGTAACCGATCGCGCCCGGCGAAATGACTCCGCTCGGCAGCTCCGTTGCGGCAACGCCGCCGATCGGAAAGCCGTAGCCCTGGTGGACGTCGGGCATCACGAGCACCTCGCCGACCACACCGGGTAAAGTGGTCGCATTGACCGCCTGCTCGAGTGAGGCATCGCCGCCGATCGCCTCGAGCAGCTCAGCGCTGGCGAAGAGCCGCACCGGCACTCGCATATCGGCGCGCACCGAGGTGGGGATCTTCCACTCGTAGGGGCCAAGCCGTTTGAGATCGCTCAGCTGGACCATCACACGTCAAAGACGATACTGGTCTTCAGCCCGCGCTTGGTCTCGGAGATCTCCAGATAGTGATAGGTCACCGCCTTGATCTCCTTGGTGCGCGAGACGATGAAACCGCCCTCGAGTCGCGCCAGAAGGTTGGTGTCTACAAGGTTCAGCAAGAAACCGTCGAAGGCCAGATCCTCCGAGTCGGCGATGAAGAGCAACTCTTCGAGAAACGACACCAGGAGCTGCTCGCGGTCATCAGCCCCGATTTCGAGCTGTCGGTGGCAGCGCGACTCCTCGGAGACCTTGACGCCCATCAGCTCGAACATGCCGCGCGCCGCCTCTTCCATCAGCCCGGGCAGGTCCTGCGCCCACACTTCGAGCCCCCAGTCGGCGGTGTGCTCCACCTCGCGGTGGCCTCGTTTCGGAGTCTTCACGTTTCTAGAGTAACACCCGGCTTTGCGCTTTGCGCTTCGCCGTAGCAAGCCCGGCTTCACTCTCTGGGCGACACCGTGACAAGATTGGACTCACTCTTCCGAACTCACGACAAAACCCGGAGAGATATTCGGGTCATCGGTCCCGCACGACCACCAGCCGAACGATCGGTAGAACCTTCGATCTGAAACCTGTCTCTCCCGAAACCGCCCGGGGCCTTGTTTGCTCATCTCCACACATATTTAAACGTTTCATGCTATCGTTCGTGTTGGACATCAGCGCTTATGAATACAGCACATTCTCATCGAGCGACCCCGGTCTGACATAGATGGCGATCCGTTTTCCGCACATTCCGCGTGGCCTCCTCGTCCTCGCGGTCCTCGCCGGACCTGTGATCGGTCTCGGCGCCTATCGCCTCGCGACGGAGGTCGAGCGGGACCGGGCGCAGGATCACCTCGATCGCCGGGTCGCGGCGGCGGCCCTCGTCATCGAGCGCGAGCTCGCCGCCGACCTCGAGGTGCTGTACGCATTGAGACCGCTCTTCGAATCCGGCGCGCCGGTGCCACCCGAACGGTTCATGGCGGCGGCCGCGCCCATCCTCGCCCGCCATCCGTCTCTCAAGGCTCTCGAGTGGATCCCTCGAATCGCCCATGATGCCCGCAACGCATACGAGCAGAGGCAACGCGAGGACGGTTTCGACGACTACACGATCTGTGAACGGACGGAGACCGGGGAGTTCGTGGAGGCGGGCGACCGCGAGTGGTACTACCCGGTGGCCTTGGTCGCGCCCATCGCGGGCAACGAGCGTGCGATCGGGTTCGACCTCGGCTCGGACACGATTCGCAGGGAGGCCATCAACCGCGCCGCCGTGACCGGCGAGATCGCGCTCACCGACCCCGTAACACTGGTCCAAGGCTCCGCTTCGGAAAACGGCGTGCTCGCGCTCCTCGCGGTCTTCGAGGGGACATCCGATCTTGCAGAGACTGGGGAGGCAAGCCTCAGGGGTTTAGTGCTCGCGGTTTTCCGCCTCGGCGAATTGGTGCTGCGCGCGCAGCGCGAGCCTGACGGCGTCCCTCTCACCAGCATCGTCTTCGAGCTCATTGGAGGCGAGGGTGGTTTCTGGGCGGTCCGTGCCTCGCCTGACGGCTCACCGATTCAGTCGCTGTTCGGGATGTCCGCCGAGCAAACTATCGATGCCGGCGGTCGGCGCTGGCACCTCGTGGCCTTTCCGACGGCGGAATACATGAGGTCGCTGCAAACTCGGCTGCCCCTGCTGCTCGGCGTGATTGCAACCATCGCCTGGGAACTTCTTGCGGGACTTGTCTTCGTAGAGGGAAAACGCTCCCGCGATCGCCTCGAGCGCCGACACTCGCGGCTTATGAACAACATCCTCGAAAGTCTCAGCGACGGCATTATCGTCGCCGACACCACCGGCAGGATCCTGACCACCAACCTGGCCGCGACCGCGATCGCGGGCAAGGAAGCGAAGCATATTCCGCCCTCGGCGTGGCCCGAGGCGTACGGCCTGTTCGTGCCGGGGACCGAGACTCTCTTCCCGGCCGACGAGCTGCCGCTCGCCCGAGCCATCCACGGTGAGGCGACGGACGCAGTTGAAGTCCTCGTCCGCAACCCGCACGTGCCCGACGGAACCCACGTGAGTGTCAGTGGCGCGCCGATGCGCGACTCACGGGGAACGGTGCGCGGCGGGGTGGTGGTACTTCGCGACATCAGCGAAAGAAAACGGGACGAAGCACGGCTTCAGATGTTGTCGAGCGCGGTCGAGCAGACCGCGGATTCGGTGCTGATCACAGACGTGCGGGGGACCATCGAGTACGTCAATCCGGCATTCGAGGCGACCACCGGCTACTCGAGCGCCGAAGCCGTCGGCCGCAAGCCGAACATCCTCAAGTCCGGGTTGCAGAACTCCGAATACTACCGCGGGCTATGGTCAACCATTCTCCGCGGTGAGCCGTTCAGGGGAACGACCATCAACCGCAAGAAGAACGGCGACCTCTACCATGCCGAGCAGACGATCACCGGTATCAAGGACCGCAAAGGAACCGTCACCCACTTTGTGTCGGTGCTCAAGGACATGACCGAGCGGCGGAAGCTCCAGGAGCAGGAGATCGAGATGGAGTTCGCGGCGAAGGTCCAGCGCGAGCTGTTTCCGGCGGCTCCACCCTCGCTGCCGGGATACGATCTCGCTGGCGCCGCTTTCCCCGCCCAGGCCACATCCGGCGACTATTTCGACTTCATTCGGATTTCAGACGACGCTCTGGCGATCGTCGTCGCCGACGTTACAGGCCACGGCATCGGACCGGCTCTGGTCATGGCCGAGGTGCGGGCATACCTTCGCTCGCTGTTCCATGCGACCGACGATCTGGTCTCGATCATGAGCACCATCAACCGCTTTCTCGTCGCTGACCTCGACGACAACCTGTTCGTCACCATGATCCTCGCCAAGCTGGAACCTGCGACCGGAAGATGCACCTATGTCAACTCTGCACATCCGTGTGGGTATGTTGTCGATCGCTCCGGTGCGGTCGCGGCAGAACTGAAATCGGTGTGTTTGCCCCTCGGGCTCTTCCCCGAACTCGAGCAGTGCGCCGTGCACGAGTTTGCTCTCAGTAAAGGGGACGTCGCAGTGCTGGTGACCGACGGCATTCTCGAGAGCGAGTCGCCGGATGGAGAGGAGTTCGGCGCCGGACGCCTGCTCGAGGTCCTCCGGGAGCATCGCCAGGACTCCGCACGAGAGATCGTGGATCGCGTGGCCGGAACGGTACGTGGGTTCGTGCGCGGCGAGAAACAAATGGATGACGTCACGATCGTCGTCTGCAAGCGGCAGACCGAGACGAATGCTTCGTGACCCCTCATCCGCTCCCGACCGCCTCGCGCATCGCATCAACGAGCACGTCGACCTGCGCTTCGCTGTTGAAGATCGACAGCGAGACCCGGAGGCCGTTGAGACCGTGGCTGGTCATCGGCCGGCAGTCGATGCGGTATCGCTCCGCGAGCGCCGTCGCGACCTCGCGGACGTTACGGCCCACCACTTCGACCGTCGTGATGCCGCACGACAGCTCATCGCTGGCGGGCGTCTTGAGAGCGAATGCAGGATCGTAACCGATCTGATCGCGGAGGTGATGCTTGAGCTCGAGAATCCGAGCCCGGCGCCGCTCGGGCCCGACCAGGTTCTGGAGGTCGAATGCGACGCCCAGACCGAGCACCTCGGGGAGATTGCGGGTGTTGTAGTTCTCGAGGCGGCGGATCGATTCGTCCTCCCAGCCGTACGCAACGATCAATGGCTCGAGCAGCGATTACGACTCCTGCCGCGCGTAGAAGATGCCGACGCCCTTGGGTGAGAACAGCCACTTGTGGGCCGACGCGGCGTAGAAATCACAACCGAGGTCATGGAGATCGACATTGATCATCCCCGGCGCCTGGGCGCCGTCCACCGCCACCAGGATCCCATGCGGCCGCGCCATCTCGGCAACCTCCTGCACCGGCAGGATCATGCCATTGGTGTTGACCACATGGCACATCGAGATCACCTTCGTCCGCGGAGTGATCGCCCGCCGGTAGACGTCGACGATCTCTCCGGTTCCGGATGGCAGGATTGGCAGGGTCGGTCGCACCAGCCTGACGCCCTTCGGCTCCTGCCAGTACTGCCAGGGAATCGTGCCGGAGTAATGCTCGTGGTCAGCCACGATGACCTCGTCCCCTGGCTTGAGGTCGAGGCTCGCTGCAACCAGGTTCATGCCCTCGGTGGTGTTGTGGATGAGGGCGATCTCCTCGGCCGAGGCACCCAGCATGTCCGCTCCCTTCGAGCGAACCCCTCTATCTCTTCCGACCACCCTCCCCACATGTAACGCGACGGAAAGGCGTCGAGCTTTTGCCTGAAGGCCTCTGTAGAGTCCGCGACCAACCCAGGCGACGGTCCCAGTGAGGCGTTGTTGAGGTAGACGAGCCCCGGCTCGAGACGGAACTGACGCTGAACGAGCCGCCAGAAATCCGTGCCTGTGCCGGTCACCAGAGATTCGGTGACGAGATCTCCTGACCCCGTGGATATCGCGCCGAATCCCGATGCGGACAGCATTGCCGCGCCGCTGACCGCCGCAACAGCATGTGTCGCGAATTCCCTGCGAGTCTGATCGGCCATGGTTTGCCTCCTCGTGCGCCACGCTACCCGAACGCGTATGCGGGAGCCGAACGTGCGATCATGACATCATGAATGAACGCAAGATTCCCGAGCCCTCCTGGCGCCCCTGGCACGACGACGAGCCGATCCGCCTCGGGATCTCGTCCTGCCTGCTCGGCGCCAAGGTTCGTTTCGACGGCGGCCACAAACGCGACCGTTACCTGACCGACGTTCTCGGCGATTGGTTTCAGTGGGTGCCGGTGTGCCCCGAGCTCGACATCGGCCTCGGCGTGCCGCGGCCGTCGATCCACCTGGTGCAGGCCGATCCCAACCCACGTTTGATCGAGCCAAAGACCGGCGAGGACCTGACCGAGCGCATGGAGACGTACTCGGAAAACAAGGTCGACGAGCTGATGGCGAAAGACCTCGACGGCTACATCCTGAAACGCGCGTCCCCGAGCTGCGGCATGGAGAGGGTCAAGGTCTTCGGAAAGGGTGGCCTGCCGTCGAAGGACGGTGTCGGCGTCTTTGCGCGTGTCCTTTTGGACAAGTGGCCCAACCTGCCGATCGAAGAAGAGGGCCGGCTCAACGATCCCCACTTGCGCGAGCGCTTCATCGAACACGTCTTTTGCCGCCACCGCTGGCGGACGCTTGTTCGGCGCGGGCTGTCGCGTCGCCGCCTGGTCGAGTTCCACACCGCCCACAAGCTCCTGCTCAGAGCCCATAACGAGGCCGGCTACCGGCGCCTCGGCCGCATCGTCGCATCGGCCGGCACCATCCCAGACGAGGAGCTTTTCCGGTCGTACGAGGACGAGTTCCACGGCGTCCTGATGAACAAGGCGACACGCAAGCGTCACTCCAACGTGCTCTACCACGTGCTCGGCTACCTCAAGAACGTTCTCGATCCATTCGAAAAGCGGGAAGCGGTGGCGTTGATCGAAGACTATCGCAACGATCTCGTACCGCTTGTGGTTCCAATTACTCTTCTCCGCCACCACATCGCCAAGCACGGGGTCGACTACATGCGGGGCCAGCTCTACCTCGAGCCGCATCCGCGGGAGCTCATGCTGCGCAACCGCGTCTGAGCACCATACCCCTGGTCGAGGGTTCATTTGACGCACAGCCCTTGCGGTCCGGTTTTCCAATCCGCAGCCACTCTGTAACCGCGAAGACGCGAAGAGCGCAAAGACCGTCACGAAGGAAAACTCGAGATATCACCTTTGCGCTTTCTTTGCGTCTTTGCGTCTTTGCGTTTTCAACGAGGTACCCTTAGCGGTAGCTGCCTTGTCAACGCGACAACGAAAAACGCAACAAATGGGCGGAGCCTTGACTCCGCCCATTCTCTCCGGAGGGGGAGGGACTCTACGTCTCGGGATGAGCTCGAAGGGCTTGAACGCCGAAATGATCGGCTGCACGGCATTGACCCGCAGCTCGACGGGCCAGTCGGACACCCTCGGACAAGAGCACCGGTGTCCCGCGGGGCGCCCTGAGCGCGCGTTCCGACAGCCCTGCTATAGTGGTGGGAGGAAACAGATCTCAAAAGCGGAATTCATGGCACGCCTCAAGACGCTCAGGCGCCTCCTGGTGGTGGGGAACTCGCCGAACATCGCGCAACGCGCGCGGGAGCTGCTCGTGAAGGACGGGTACCGTCCCGCCGACTTGGAGGTGGTCACGACGCTGCGGCACGCGCGCGAGGCGCTCGCTGCGGCGGAGTGGGACGCGGTCCTCCTCGAGCTCGACCTCCCCGACAGCCGCGGCCTTGACACGCTGCGCGCCATCCTTGTGGCGGACGACGCTCTCCCGGTGGTCGCCCTGACCGATCACGCCGACCGCGAGCTTGCGGTGGCGGCGCTCGCCGAAGGGACGCAGGACTTCGTGGTGACGACCGACCTCAGTGCCTCTTCCATGGGGCGGATTCTCGAGGATGCGGTCGCCCGCAAGACGGCCGAGAAAAGGCTGAAGCGGAGCGAGGCCCGATACCGGCTGCTGACGGAGCACGCCCTCGATCTGATCTGGATGATGAGTCCCGACCTCGAATTCACCTACGTCAGCCCCGCGATCACTGCCCTGAGCGGTTATACGCCGGAGGAGGTCGTCGGCACGCGGCTCGCCCAGTATGTTGCACCCCACGATTTCGAGGCGCTGCTCGCAATTGTGGCCGAAGAGCTCGCACGATACCCCGAAGATCGTGGGGTGATCGCCTCCACAACCCTCATCGCCAAGGATGGGGAGCAGGTCCCGGTCGAGGTTCACGCCAAGTTCGTCCGGGACGAGGACGGCGCGCCCGTCGCGCTGCACGGAATTGCGCGCAACATCAGCGAGCGGAATCGCGCTGAAACGGAACGTCGGCTGCTGCAGACGCAGCTCGCCCACGCCCAGAGGATGGAGTCGATCGGTCGGCTGGCGAGCGGGGTCGCCCACGACTTCAACAACCTGCTGCAGGCCCTCACCGGGACCATCCAGGCGTTGCGGCGGCGCGGCGCCGACGCCTCTGACTTCGAATCGGACCTCGCCCACCTCGATCTGCTGGTGGAGCGAGGCTCGCGGCTCACCCGTCAACTGCTCATGTTCTCGCGCCGTGACGCCGAGCGCCCGATCGCTTTGGACCTCAACCGGTTGTTGAGTCACAACGCGAACATGCTTCGCCGCCTGCTGCCGGAGACAATCGAGATTCAACACGAGCTGTGTGACCAGCCACTGGGCATCATGATCGATCCGGGGCGCATCGAGCAGGTGGTCGTGAACCTGGCGGTCAACGCCGCGGACGCCATGCCGGTCCACGGCCGTCTCACCTTCCGCACCGGTGCCGATCACGGCTCGGCCCTGCTCGAAGTGGAGGACACGGGGACCGGCATCCCGGACGACCTCCACGACAAGGTGTTTGATCCGTTCTTCACCACCAAGGAAGCCGGTACAGGCACCGGGCTCGGGCTGTCGGTGGTGCGCGGCATCGTCACCGAGGCAGGCGGCACGATCGACCTCGGCACCACGCCGGCCGGCGGCACCATGTTCACGGTCAGGCTGCCACTGCTCGACGCCAAGGGACAGCTCACCCCGGTCCCCGGAACCGGCGGCATCGTGCGCGGCAGAGGCGAGCGCGTGCTGGTGGTGGACGACGACGAGAACGTCCGTACGGGGATCGAGCAGATGCTGAAGCTGCTCGGCTACCACGTCGTCGCCGCCGACGGCCGGCAGGGCGCCCTCGCCGCGGTGGCCGAGGGTTCCTTCGGCCTGCTGCTCACCGACATGGTGCTCGCCGACGGCAGCGGGATCGAGATTGCCACCGAGCTCCAGTCACACCAGCCCGGCCTGCCAGTGGTTCTGATGTCCGGCTACAGCCCCGAGATCGCGGACAGCGGCTCCCTTCTGGAACGCAGCTTTTTGCAAAAGCCTTTCACCCTCGAGCTCTTGGCGCAGGCGGTACGAGCGGCGCTGGATGAGGGAGCAGCCGGGGACGAGGGTTGTTGAACTGTTCGTCTGGGGGGAGTCTTATGTCCGACAAGGAAACCACTGGGCCATCACCGCGGTTCGCGCCGGCGGGCGCCGTGATCGGCGTCCTCATCGCGATGGTAGTGGTAATCGTCGGTGCCGGGTCGTGGTTCTACGTTTCCCAGCGGCATTCGATCCAGCTCAAGGTCGAAAACGACCTGACTGCCATCGCCGAGCTGAAGCTGGGCCAGATCCAGGAGTGGAGGGCCGAACGGCTCGACGACGCGGAGCTGCTGGGCACCGACCCGATGTTCGTTCGAGCGGCCGTGAGTTTTCTCAGTTCAGCCAACAGCGGCGACCGCGAGGCGCTCCTGGGCAGGTTCCGCGCGGTGGCCGCGGCGCGGAAATACGAGGAGATCGCGCTGTTTGCCGCCGACGATCCGACCACCAGCACCCGGGGTCTCGTCCTCCACCCAAGCCTTTCCCTCGCCGATAACCTGCACGAGCTCCACCCCGACGCGGTTACCGCCGTTGCCGTCGCCCTGGGCGAGGGGCGCCCGGCCTTCTCCGATCTGCACCGAGGACCGTCGGGGCTCCCGCCTCACCTCGATATCGTCGCGCCGCTCGTCGACCCCGGGGGGAGCGGAAAGCCGCTCGGTGCGGTCGTCCTTCGCAGCGATGCTGCCGATTACCTCTACCCTCTCATCCAATCCTGGCCGGTCTCGAGTCGTACCGCCGAAACCCTGCTCGTGCGCCGCGACGGCGATCAGGTCCTCTTCTTGAACGATATCCGTCACCGGAAGAAAGCCGCGCTCGAGCTCCGCCTCCCCGCGGACCAATCCGACCTACCGGCGGCAATGGCGATCGGCGGCGCCGAGGGGTTCGTCCACGGGTGCGACTACCGCGGCATCGAGGTGCTTGCCGTCGCGCGGGTCGTTCCGGAGACGAGCTGGCACATGATTACGAAGGTCGACCGGGAGGAGGCCCTCGCTGACTGGGAGAGGCGCGCCCCCCTCATTCTCGCGCTGCTGGCCGGGTTGGTGATCACCGCCGTTTCGACGACTCTATTGCTCTGGCAGCGCAACGCCAAGTCCTACTTCAAGACCCTGTACGAGACCGAGGCGGCGCACCGCCTCACCGAGGCCCGATACACTGCCACCCTGCTGAGCCTCGGCGACGGCGTGATCGCCGCCGACCCCGAGGGCCGGGTCGAACTGATGAACCCGGTTGCCGAGGAGCTGACCGGCTGGCCCCAGGCCGAGGCCCGGGGCCGGACGATCGACGAGGTCTTTCGGATCGTAAGGGAGACAGACAGGGCGCCGGCCGAAAGCCCGGTTGAGAAGATCCTCCGCGAGGGCCGCATCGGCGGGCTCGCGAACCACACCCTGCTGGTCGCGCGAGACGGCTCCGAACGCCCGATCGCCAACACCGGCGCACCGATTCGCGACCCAGAGAACCAGGTCTTCGGCGCGGTCATCGTGTTCCGCGATCTGACCGAGGAGCGCAACGCGATCGCCGAGCTGCGCGACGGCGAGCGGCGCTACCGGCTGCTCGCCGACAACACCCTGGATGTGATCTGGCAGATGGACCTCGAGGCCCGCTTCACCTATGTCAATCCCGCGATTCAACAGCTGTTCGGTTATGCGCCCGAGGAGTTCATCGGGACCTCGCTCGCCGACCACTGCGACCCAGAGCACCTCGAGGAGCTCCTGAAAGTCATCGCTCACCAGCTCGAAGCGCTTGGTGATCACGATGGTGTTGTCGTCGAGACCGTCATGCTCCATCGTGACGGCCACGAAATCCCCGTCGAGGTGCACGGCAAAGTCCTGACCGACGAGTCCGGCGCACCGGTCGCGTTACAGGGCACGACGCGCGACCTCGGCGAACGCAAGCGGTTCGAGGATCAACTGCTGAAGTCGCAGAAGCTCGAGGCCGTGGGCCGGCTGGCGGGCGGGGTCGCCCACGACTTCAACAACATGCTTCAGGCCATCGTCGGCCACACCGAGATCGCCATTGAAAAGGGCGGCGGCGATGCCAGCCTCCTCGCCACCCTGCAGGAGATCCTTGAGGCCGCCCGTCGTTCCGCGGACCTCACCCGCCGGCTCCTCGGGTTCGCCCGCCGCCAGCCCACCCAGCCCGCGGTGCTCGACCTCAATGACGCCGTCGCTCGTATGCTGACGATGCTGCGTCCGATCATCGGCGAGGACATCGACTTGCTGTGGAAGCCGGGCGACGGGCTGTGGCCGGTGTTCCTCGACCCGTCACAGCTGGACCAGATACTGACAAATCTGGCGGCCAACGCCCGCGACGCCATCGCCGGTGTCGGCAAGGTCGTCATCGAATCGGCCAACGCCAGCTTCGAAGCCGAATACTGCGCCGGTCATGCCGATGTGAAACCCGGTGAGTACGTGATGCTGGCGGTGAGCGACAACGGCTGCGGCATGGACCGCGAGACCCTCGATCACGTCTTCGAACCTTTCTACACCACCAAGGAAAAGGGGGCGGGGACCGGTCTCGGGCTCGCCACGGTGTACGGCATCGTGCGTCAGAACGCAGGCTTCGTCAACGTCTACAGTGAGCCCGACGGAGGCACCACGTTCAAGATCTACCTCCCCAGGTGCCGGAAGGATCAGACCGAGGCGCCGTTTTCCGGCCGAACCCAGGCGTCCTACCCGCGCGGTGACGAGACTGTGCTGGTCGTCGAGGACGAACCGTCGATCCTGAGCATGTGCCAGCAGATGTTTGAACGGCTCGGCTACTCGGTGCTCACCGCGGGGACCCCCGGCGACGCGTTACGCACCGTGGAGGAGTACCGGGGCCCCATCCACCTCCTCCTCACCGACGTCGTGATGCCGGAGATGACCGGCCTCGAGCTCGCGCACACCTTGCAGGAATCCAACACCGCCCTGAAGTGCCTTTACATGTCGGGTTACACCGGTAGTGCCGTCGCGCAACGGGATATCCTGGACCAGGGCCTGAAATTCATCCAGAAGCCGTTCAGCCTCAACGACCTCGCCGACAGAGTCCGCGAGGTGCTCGACGAATCCTAGCCCGCATTATTCATGAAGTCTCTACTGCGGGCGACGATGCACAACACCCCGCGGTGTTTTCTCGCCTCGGGGTGCTCCACGTACCGTCAAGTACGCGTCCGCGCCCCTCAGGTCGCAAACCCCACGGGGAATGGCACCTCGCCGCCCTCGCGACGAGACCTCATGAATAATGCGGGCTAGGCTGATTCGAACCGTGGTGGTTTCAGCCGCCAACCGTGATGACACGGGGCCGCGATCAGCCAGAACTGCGCCTGCTGCATGGACACACAATAAACAGCGGGGCTTGAGGCCCCGCCGTCGGCCACCGGAGGGGGAACGTTCAGCGCCGCGGGATGAGCTCGAAGAGCTTGAAGGCCGGGATGATCGGCTGTACGTCGTCGGCGCGGGCGACAAAATGGAGCTTTCGCGCCTGTGCCTCGTCGAGCAACGCCACAAAGTCCTCGTGGTAGATGAGGTGGACCTCGACGAGCTGCTCCGTGAGGTCACGGCGCTCGATGAATAGCGCACCCACTTCGGCCGGGTCCGGCTCTTCCACCTCGAACAGCGCGTCGATCTCCTCCTGGACAGCAGCAATCGCCTCCTTGAGAGGTTGCTCCGCGTCGCGGTGGATCTGATAGATCACATCCCACGCAGCGGCCTGTTCGGGGGTCAGACTGAGGAAGGCGACCACGGCGTTGTGGGACGCCTCGACGATCGGCGGCGGCTCCTCCTGGGCGAATACCGGTGTCACCAATACAAGTGCAATCAGCGCAGCCAAGATCTTCTTCATCTGTCTCTCCTTTCCTTCAAATTCAGCTTTGTTTGAGTGATCACTCCGCGTCATGGCGTTCTGACGGAGGAATCCGCAGCAGGTTGACAGGCGCTTTTCGAGGATCTATCGTTGTTCTAGATAGAACGTTCTAGTTATTTTGATCTTTTTCTGCTGGAGAACCCTTGGGGCCGCGTCAAACCACAACCCGGGAACGCCTGATCACCACCGCCGCCGAGCTCTTTCGGCGCCAGGGTTATGCCCACACCGGGGTCAATCAGATCATTCAGGAGGCAAACGCGACCAGCGGCAGCTTTTACCACTTCTTTCCGGCCAAGGAGGATCTGCTGCTGGCGGTGGTCGATCACATCGCCGAAGTCTTCGAAACCGGGATCTTCGATCCCGCCGCGGATCGATCCGATGACCCCATCGAGGAGATCTTCATGATCCTCGATCTCTACCGTCGGCAGCTCGACGACGGTGGCTTCACCTTCGGTTCACCGATGGCAAGCCTGTCGGCCGAGGTTTCGGAAAATCACCCTGAGGTCAGGGCCAGGCTGGCCGAGATCTTGAGCTCATGGACCGGCCGCATCGAGGAGTTGCTGCGGAATGCGGGGGAGCGCCTGCCGAGGAGCATCGATCGCAGCGCCCTCGCCCAGCTCATCGTCTGCACGATGGAGGGCGCAGTCCTCGGCACCCGTTTGCGGCGCAGCCTGGCGCCCTTCGATGCGTCCGTGGGTCAGCTCCGAACCTACCTCGATCTTCTCGACAGCCGGAAGGAGCACCACGCGACTGTCCCGGCCGCGAGAAGGGTGCCTTCGGTCTCGCGGCCACAGCCTGCGGATTGGAGAAGCTGGTGAACAGCATTGACAACCATGCCGGCAACCCAGCTATCACGGAGGAAGAGATCCGACAGTTGGTGAGCGTGGTGGTCGACGAGGCGATGGCCGTCAAAAGGACAGACGCGCCGAAAAACCCCGAGACCATCGCCATCGGCGCTGACCACGCCGGATACGAGCTCAAGCAGGCGATCACCGAACACCTGCGTCAGCAGGGCCTCGCCGTTCACGATTGCGGGTGTGTCAACACCGAGGCGGTCGATTACCCTGACTTCGCGCATGCGGTCGCAAACCTGGTTGGCACCGGCGTCTGCCGGTGGGGCATCATCGTTGACGGCGCCGGTATCGGCTCGTGTATCGTCGCCAACAAGGTGCCCGGGGTGCGCGCCGCCCTCTGCTACGACCTCTCGTCGGCCCGTAACAGCCGTGAGCACAACCACGCCAACGTCCTCACCCTCGGTGCCGGATTGATCGGTATGGGCCTCGCGCGTCAGATCGTCGACGAGTGGCTGGCCACGCCGTGGGGCCCGGACCGTCACGCGCGCCGGGTGGCCAAGATCACCGACATCGAGCACCGCTACCTGCGGCCGGGAGCCGAAGCATGATCGATCGCAACGAGCTCATCGAGGCCGTCACCCGCCAGGTGCTGGCGACTCTCGCCGGCCAACCCGCCGACCAGGGTCTGGAAAACGCACCCCAGGTGGTGGCCAACGGCGCCGCCCGCCTCGGCTACTGCGGCGCCGCCGCCGCCGTGCCGAAGGACCTGGCGCAGTACATCGACCACACCCTGCTGCGGCCCGACGCCTCCTCTGCCGATATCGATCGTCTCTGCGACGAGGCGGCGGAGTACGGGTTTGCCGCGGTCTGCATCAACCCCTCATGGGTGGCGCGAGCCAAGAAGCGCTTGCGCGGTTCCAACATCACGGTGGCCTCGGTGGTTGGCTTCCCTCTCGGCGCCAACACCCCCGAGATCAAGGCGATGGAGGCGCGCCGAGCGCTGCGGGACGGCGCGCGTGAGATCGACATGGTGATCAACATCGGCGCCCTCAAAGGCGGCGAGCATGACCTCGTGCGGCGTGACATCGCCGGCGTGTCGGACGCCTGCCGCGAGGTCGGGGCGCTCAATAAGGTGATCATCGAGGCCGCGTATTTGACCGACGAGGAGAAGGTGATCGCGTGCCGGCTCGCGGTCGCCGGGCGCGCCCACTACGTCAAGACCTCGACCGGCTTCGGGCCGGGCGGGGCAACTGTATTTGACGTTGCTCTGATGCGCGAGGTCGTCGGCGCCAAGGTTGGCGTCAAAGCGGCCGGCGGCATCCACACCGCGGCCGAGGTGCGCGAGATGATCACCGCCGGGGCGACGCGCATCGGGGCGTCGGCCGGCGTCCGCATCGTCTCGGGTGAGGAAGGAGAGTCCGGTGGACAATATTGACCTTCGCTCTTACGTTTTCCTGGATTCGCTGCAGCCCCAGTACGCGGCGTTCCTCGGCACCGTCGCACAGGGCTTCCTGCCGCTGGCCGGCGACGCTTCGCTGTGGGTGGAGATCTCGCCGGGGATCGAGATCAACCGGCTCACCGACGTCGCCCTCAAGGCGACCCACGTGCGGCCCGGGATGCAGATCGTCGAACGCTTCTATGGCCTGCTCGAGGTGCACTCCGAGTCACAGGCCGACACCCGCGCAGCCGGCGCCGCCATCCTGGCGGAGATCGGGCTCGAGGAGAAGGACCGCCGCAAACCGAAAATCCTCTCGAGCCAGGTCATCCGCCACCTCGACGACCACCAGGTGCAGCTCATCAACCGCATGCGGCACGGCCACATGATCATCCCCAAGCAGACCCTGTACGTGCTCGAGGTCGAACCGGCGGCCTACGCGGCGCTCGCGGCCAATGAGGCCGAGAACGCCGCCGAGATCAACATTCTCGAGGTGCGGGCCTTCGGCTCGATGGGCCGGGTCTACCTCGGTGGAGAGGAGCGGGATATCGATGTCGGGTGGCGCGCGGCGGTCGCCGCCATCGAGGGCGTGGAAGGAAGAGAAGAAAAGTGATCACGATTTCGGATTTCGGATTTCGGATTTCGGATTTGGTTCTCGGATGCGAGAAAGGAGTTTTCGATGGCTGAAGCGTTGGGAATGATCGAGTGCCGGGGATTTGCGGCTGTCGTGGAGGCCGCCGACGCCATGGTCAAGGCGGCCAAGGTCGAGCTGGTGTCGTATGAGAAGACTGGCGGCGGCTACGTCACCGCTATCGTGCGCGGCGACGTCGCCGCGGTCAAGGCCGCGGTCGAGGCCGGTATCCGCGGCGCCGAGACCATCGGCGAAGTGGTGTCGACCCATGTCATTGCCCGCCCCCACACCAACATCGACCTCGTCCTGCCCCTCGGCCGCGCCGAAGAGGCGGCCGGCGAAACCAAGGCCAAGGGCAAGCGCTGATGCTGCTCGGGCGAGTGGCCGGCACCCTGGTCGCGAGCCGCAAGGACGAGGGCCTCCAGGGCCAGAAGTTCCTGGTTGTGCGCGAGCTCGGGGTAGACGGCAAGGAGACCGGTGGTCACGTGGTGGCGGCGGACTCGGTCGGCGCGGGTGTCGGCGACGTGGTGCTGTGGGCCTCTGGTTCGTCGGCGCGGCAGACCGAGTACACCCGCGACCGCCCGTGTGACGCGGTCATCATGGCCATCGTCGATAGCTGGGAGGTCGGCGGCGAGGAGATCTACCGCAAGACCCCGGCCGGCGGCGAGTGGGCGAGCTGACGATCGAAACGGGCGCGGTCGAGGACGAGGAGCGATGAACCTCGACCGGTGACTGGAGGCGCAGCAGTTGCAAGCAGCATTTGACCAGCAGGAGATCGCGGCCGTCGTCGAACGCGTGCGGCTGAAGCTTCGCGGCCATACGGAAGTGCCGCCCACCGCCATGGTCGACCGACAGGATGTCGCCGGCGATGGCATCTATCCGGATG
Organism: uncultured Thermoanaerobaculia bacterium; assembly: GCA_964423595.1. Classification (GTDB taxonomy): domain Bacteria; phylum Acidobacteriota; class Thermoanaerobaculia; order Thermoanaerobaculales; family Sulfomarinibacteraceae; genus Sulfomarinibacter. Next base: position 31,842 of record CAYRFI010000001.1, read on the forward strand.
TCGACTCCGCGGTGGCGGCGGCACGGACGGCGTTCGAAGCGTACCGATCGATGGGACTGAAAAAAAGGCACCGCATCATCGATGCGGTGCGTAGTGCCATGCGCGACAGGGCTGGAGAGCTGGCGAACATGGCGCGTGAGGAGACCGGCATCGGCCGCGCCGAGGACAAGCTGCTCAAAAACCTCCTTGTCACCAACAAAACGCCCGGTCCTGAGGACCTCGAGCCCCGGGTGTGGTCGGGCGATCAGGGTCTGACCGTTACCGAGTACGCGCCTTTCGGCGTCATCGGCGCCATCACCCCGACCACCAACCCGACCGCGACGATCATCAACAACTCCATCGCCATCGTCTCGGCAGGCAACGCCGTGGTTTTCAACGCCCATCCCAACGCCAAAAGGGTCTCGGTCCAGAACGTCCGCTGGCTGAACCAGGCCATCGTCTCGGCCGGTGGCCCGCCCGACCTCGTCACCGCGACCCCGGAGCCGACAATCGAGAGCGCCCAGCGGCTCATGAACCACCCACAGGTCCGGATTTTGATGATCACCGGCGGACCGGGCGTGGTGAAGGAGGCGCAAAAAACCCGCAAGAGGTCGATCTGCGCCGGTCCCGGCAATCCACCGGTGGTGGTCGACGTCAACGCTGACCTCGAGCTCGCAGGGCGAGAGATCGTGCGCGGCGCGTCATTCGATAACAACGTGATCTGCACCGACGAGAAGCTCGTCATTGTCGTGGACACCGCGGCCGACGAGCTGCTGCGGCAGATGCGGACCAACCACGCCTACCTGCTCAAGGCGTACGAGCTCAAAAAGCTCGAGCGGGTGATCTTCTCGGAGATCGGCGAGCCGGGCAAACCGGGCCGGATCAACTCACGCTGGATCGGCCAGAACGCCGGGACAATTCTCTCCGAGATCGGGATTCAGGCCGGGGACGATCTCCGCCTGGTGCTCGCCGACGTGCCGCCTGAGCACTCCCTGGTGTGGACCGAGCAGATGATGCCGGTGATGCCGGTGGTCCGGGTCCGCACCGTCGACGAGGCCATCGACCTGGCAATCCAGGCCGAGCACGGCTGCGGCCATACCGCCTCGATCTACTCCCGCGACGTCAACGCCATCACCAGCATGGCGCGTGACATCGATGTCTCGATCTTCGTCGCCAACGCCGCCAATCTCGCCGGTCTCGGCGACGGTGGAGAGGGCTACACCTCTTTCTCCATCGCCAGCCCGACCGGCGAAGGGCTGACCCGACCACGCAGCTTCTCCCGTGATCGCCGGATGACCGTCGCCGGTGGTCTGAGGATCGTCTGATGCAGCCGGCTATTGCATTGCTCGAGTTCAACTCTATCGCCATCGGGATGCGGGCCGGCGACGCCATGGTCAAACGCGCCCCTGTCGAGGTCACCTATGCCGGCACCGTTCATCCGGGTAAATACCTGGTGCTGGTCGGCGGTGACGTCGCGTCGGTCGAGGAGAGTTACGTCGCCGGCCTCTCCGCCGGCGGCGACGCCGTGGTCGATCGGATCTTCCTGCCGTCCGCCCACCCGGATATCGCACGTTACCTGCGCGGAATGCGCGGTCGGGTCACCGGCGAAGCGATCGGGATCGTCGAGACCACAACCGTCGCCGCAACCATCGGCGCCGCCGACCGCGGCCTCAAGGGCGCCGACGTGGATCTGGTCGAACTCAAGCTCGCCGACCGGCTCGGCGGCAAGGCCTATTGCGTCTTTTCGGGCACCGTCGCCGACGTCGAGGCGGCGGTCGAGGTCGGCGTCGATCACCTTGACGACCCATCCATGTTGGTCGCCCAGGTCGTGATCCCCGACTTCCACGACGAGATGCTGGCCAACCTCGAGGCGGCGACCGAGTTCTCCTCGCGCATCAGCGGCGGCAGGGGTTAGCGTGCTTCGCGCGACTGCGAAGCTCCGACCACGTCGTGTGCAGGCGAGACGCCTGCACCACAAGAGGGAAGGATTGTGGTGCGGCCGTCTCGACCGCACAAATATTGGCACCATCTTGCGGCCCTCGCTACGCGAGGTCACGAGGAGCGTAGTGTAGATATGGAACTCGGGAGGGTCACAGGGACAGTGGTCGCGACGACGATCTACGACGGTCTCGAAGGCGCCCGACTCTTGATCGTGCAGCCGCTCGACCGCAAGCTTCGACCGCGCGGACGGCCGGTTGTTGCCGCCGACGGGGTCGCGATGGCCGCGCCTGACGACCTGGTCACCTTTGTTTCGAGCCGCGAGGCCTCGCTGGCTCTGCCGCCGCCACCCGGTCCGGTCGACCACGCCATCGTCGGCATCGTTGATGCGGTCGAGGAGTGGTCACAGTGAAGATCGGACGCGTCGCCGGCACCGTGGTCTCGACCATCTGCTCGCCGGTCTTCGAAAACCGGAAACTGCTCTTTGTCGACCTGCTCGACCTCGATGGCAACGGGACCGGCGGGGATGTCATCGCGGTGGACGCCGTCGGCGCCGGCGCCGGCGAGACCGTGCTCGTGCTCGACGAGGGCAACGGCGCGCGTCAGGTGCTCGAAGCCCCCGACGCGCCGGTGCGGGCGGTGGTTGTTGGCGTCATCGACGAGATCGAGACCCTCAGAACCTCACCCGTGCGAAGACGCTGACGTCGTTGATGTCCATCTTGACGGCGCCGTCGACCAGGTTACCTTCGGCAGTATAGATGCCCGCCCAATCGACGTCGATGGTGACCAGGTTGTCGCCGACCTTGACGCTCAGCAAGCCGAGACCGGTGAGGAAGCGCCAGTGCTCGGAGAACAGGCGCCGATACTCGAAGTAGAGGTAGGGTAGCGGACCGCTCCCCTTGGCCTCGGCGGTGCCTTCTCCTTCAGTGAAATCGCTTTGCCACGCCAGCGTCGCCTTGAGGTCCATCCAGCGGACACCGACCCGGTGTCGCTTGGCGATCTGCCACTGGAGGGCAAGCGTGGGTTCGTTGCCCACCACGGTGCAGACCGCAGCTGTCGCTACGTAAGCGATGGAAAGTGAGGTCATGGCGTCGGCGCTCCAGGAATCACCGGGTTACTGTACCGCGCCCCGGATGCCGGTCGTGTGACGGCTCAGCCCGGAGGGCAAAACCGGAAGGGCGAAGCCGGAAGGGCGAAGCCGGATGCTATAACACCAGTCGAGAACGCGATACGGGGGATCACACCATGCAACTCACCGACAGTACGTTGTTGAAAACCCGGGCCTTGGTTGGCGGCACGTGGATCGACGCCGACGACGGCGCGACCTTTGCCGTGACCAACCCGGCGACTGGCGAGGTCGTTGCGGAGGTGGCGAAATGCGGCGGCGGCGAAACCCGCCGCGCCATCGAGGCGGCAGAGCGGGCCCAGATCGAGTGGCGGCAGAAGACGGCCGCAGAGCGCTCAAATCTCCTCAGGCGGTGGTTCGAGCTGATGATGGAGCACCAGGAGGACCTGGCGCGGGTCATGACCGCGGAGCAGGGCAAACCACTCTTCGAATCGCGAGGCGAGATCGCCTACGGCGCGAGCTACATTGAGTGGTTTGCCGAGGAGGCCAAACGGATCTATGGCGACGTCATACCTCCGCCTGCCACCGACCGCCGAATCGTCGTTATCAAGCAGCCGGTCGGCGTCGTGGCGTGCATCACGCCGTGGAACTTCCCCAACGCCATGCTCGCGCGCAAGGTCGGCGCCGCGCTGGCCGCCGGCTGCACGGCGGTGTGCAAGCCCGCGACCGCAACGCCACTCTCTGCCCTGGCGATGGCCGAGCTCGCCGATCGCGCCGGCATCCCCCCGGGCGTGATCAACGTCGTCGCCGGACGCACCGGCGCCATCGGCGATGAGCTCACCTCCAACCCCACCGTCCGCAAGCTGACCTTTACCGGCTCGACCGAGGTCGGCAAAAAGCTCGTTGAGCAATGCGCTGGGACCATGAAGCGGACCTCGATGGAGCTTGGCGGCAACGCACCCTTCATCGTCTTTGACGACGCCGATTTCGAAACGGCGGTCAAGGCCACCCTGGCCAGCAAGTACCGTAACGCCGGCCAGACCTGCGTCTGCGCCAACCGCGTCCTGGTCCAGGAAAGCGTCATAGAGGAGTACTCCGAGATGCTGGCCGAGGCGGTGGCCGAGTTCAAGCTCGGCAACGGCGCCGACGAGGGCGTGACCATGGGCCCGCTGATCGACGATGCCGCGGCAGACAATGTCGTCGCCATGATCGAGGACGCAGCTGCGAAAGGAGCCAAGGTCATGCTTGGCGGCGGCCGCTCGAAGCTCGGTGGGAGCTTCGTCGAGCCGACCATTCTCTCAGGGGTCACCAGCGACATGCGGGTCTTCCGCGAGGAGATCTTCGGGCCGGTGTCGCCGCTGGTTTCGTTCAGCACCGAGGAGGATGCGATCGCGATCGCCAACGACACCCAGTTCGTGCTCGCGGCCAACTTCTGCACGCGCGATATCGGCCGTATCTGGCGCGTCGCCGAAGGCCTCGAGTACGGCATCATCGGCATCAACGAGGGCGTCATTTCCAACGCCATGGCCCCCTTCGGCGGCATCAAGGAGTCCGGCAACGGCCGTGAGGGCTCCAAGTACGGCCTCGATGATTACCTCGAGATCAAGTACCTGTGCATCGGTGGTATCGACGGGTAGGCCGGGGGGTTCAGCTCGCAGCGCGGGTCGGAATCTCGTCCAGCGCATCGGCGAGCTTTTGCCGCGCGTGCCACAGGTCAAAGGCGCTCTGTATGTTCAGCCACAGCTCGGGGCCGTTGCCGCAGTACTTCCCGAGTCTCGCCCTCATCAAACTCAAACGTGATGGGTCTATCATTATTCCACCATGCGAAAGGTGAGACGTCTCGCGGCCGTCGTTCTGACGACGGTTGCAGCGGTCGCGATCGGCCTGTGGCTGGCGCGCGACCAGCCTCGCCGTATCGTGCAAGCGGCGCTGGCCGAACGTCTCGGTGCCGAGGTCTTGGTCGGCAACCTGCACATCGAGGGTCTGAACGAGATCCGGCTCGGTCAGGTCGTGATTCGGATGCGCGCCGCGCCCGGCCTGCGGGAGATCCGCATCGCCGAAATCGTGGCCCGAGGTGCCGTCGGCGACATGTCCAGGGGTCGTTTCCAGTCCCTGCGATTGGTCGGCGTCGAGGTCATAGTGGACCCGGCTGCCGGCGCCGTGTGGCCGACCGCTGTCGGAAAGTCGGCGAGTCCCGCAGTGGCGCGGCTCGTACTCGTCGGCGGCCGCCTCACGCTGCTCTCGCCCGACGGTGACAGCGACATCGATTTCACGGCTGACCTGAACGGCCTCGGAATTGTGCCGACCGGGACCGTGACGTTCACCGGCGACCGGCTGCAGCTCGATCCCCTGCTCCGGCTGGCTGGCCTCGACCTTCCCGACAGCCTGCGGCATACTCACGTCGACGGCCTTGTCGGCGAGCTTCGTCTGGCCGCGGACCAACCGCGGTTCGCACTCAGTGCTTGTGTCGACCGAATTTCGTTGGCGGGTCGGCCAATGGACGCCGTGGCGCGGCTCGACGGTAACGTGGTCGAGGAGGCGCCGGGCGTCGTCCGCGTCGTGCTGGTGCCGTCGCTGCCGTCGGTCGGCGAGGCGCGAATCGAGGCGACGCTCGCGACATCACCGTGGAGGGTGAGGTGGTTGCGGGCCCTGGCCAACGAGATCGACGCCGCTGTCTGGTCGCTCCCACCGCTCGATCTGCCCCCGGGCTGGAGCGTGGTCGGCGGCACGATCGACCTGGAGGTTGGCGGCGATCCAGCAAGCGGGCTGGCCGTCGATGTCACGGCCCACGATCTCGACATCGTCGGTTCGGTGCCCCTTCGCGGCAACCTCGCGGGGAAGGGTGAGGTTCGGATCAACGACGCCGGGACCCCGACCGGCCGGATCGAACTCACCGGCCGGATCACGAGGCTGCCCACCGAGACCGCTCCGAACACTGTACTCGACGCCGTGCTCCCGACGACGTTAGACGCGAGGGTCGAACTGCCCTCCGAAGGTCGTCCCGTCTCCGGTTCCCTGAGGCTGGCCACCGCCGCGGCGGGCGACCTCGAGGTGACGGGCACAGCAGCGCTCGGGGCATCGGCGCCGCTCGACGCCCGCTGGAGCTGGAGCGGAGGCGATCTCGAGCATCTGGTGGACTGGTTCGCCACGGATGCAGCAGCGTTGATACCCGGGGGCCTCGTTGTGGCGGGCGAGGTGGCGGCCCGCGGACGGCTCGGCGGCAGCCTCACGGCGCCGACCGTGTCCGGAGAGGCGTGGGTCCACAATCTCGCCGTTCGCTCGCGCGGCGCAGCAGCCGCCGGTACGCCCGGCTGGCGGCTCTCCGGCGAACACCCGGTCGCCCGCTTTGCGTGGACGCGCGGGAAACCGACGATCGAACTCGAGGTGCCCGACACCCGGCTGATCGTCGCGATCGATCCCCTGGATCCGGTGCCGGTCGCCCTGCAAGCGTCGGCGACTAGGGACACGGTGAGTGGCGGGGTAGGGCTCCGACAGGTGGTCGTCGACGCCGGCAGCCTGGGCACGGCCCGTCTCGAGGGGGACTGGCAACCTGCCGCGGCCGCGTCCGTCCGGCTGGCGGTACGGGTCGACGACCTGAGCGGCTGGCTGTCGCTTGCCGCGCCGGTTCTCGGCGACTCGCTGAGCGACGCCAACGCCTCCGGGCGCGTGACGCTCGAGCTGGAGGCGACGAGAGACGACACCGGGTGGAATCTCGACGGTCCCATCGAGGTGGCGGGAGCCGGTCTCAGCGCGGCTGACGGGAGCCGCGTGATGGAAGGGCTCGAAGCGACGGCACAGCTGAAGGGCGCCGCCGGTTCGAGCGGCGGCCTGAGAGCGAACGTCGCCGCCACTCTGGGCGGATTCCAGCTCCTGTGGGGCACCCACTTTGCCGATTTCACCGGCCGCCAGGCGGTGGTGAAAATCGACGCGGATCGGGGTCCGGGCGGCGTCGCGGCGGTGACGGTGCAGCTCGAGCTGCGTCCCCAGGCCGCCCTGACAGGAACGGTCCGGATCGCCGCCGGAGCACCGGCCACCTGGGAGGAATCGCTGACGGTCACGGACATCGGTGGTTTCTGGGAGCGCTACGTCACGGTGCCATTCCAGGGCACCCTCGGCGCTGCGGGAAGCCTTCGACTCGAGGGCGGCGAGTTCCGGACGCGACTGAACGGCACAATCGGCGGGGTGGTGACCGTGACCGGAGATGCGGAGCTGGACCGGCTGTCGATCGCTTCCGTGGATGACGGCTCGAACGTGGAGAATCTCCAGATCCAACTTCCGGTGGACCTCGGTTGGGCCGAGGGCGGTGCGACGGAAGAAGGGCAACCGCACCGGGGCTCGTTCAAATTCGACAACGCGTCCGTGGGCGGAGTGGAGCTGTCGGCTACCGCGACCGAGCTCAGTGTTCTCGGGGACACCGTGACTGCGATCGGCGGCCTCCACCTCCCGGTCTTCGGCGGCGAGGTGGTGCTCGAAAATGTCGAGTTCGCCGAACTTGCACGATCGAGTCGCCACCTGGCGGCTTCGGTCGGGCTGGTCCGTATCAGCCTTACTGAGGTGGCACGGGCGCTCGGTCTGCCGCCGCTCGCGGGCGATGTCACGGGCCGCTTCCCTCGCGTGCTTTACAGCAACGGCATTCTGACAGTGGACGGGACGGGCGAGCTGTCCCTGTTCGGCGGCACGGTGACGATGCGCGGGATCACCGGCTCCGACCTGCTCACCCGCTATCCTCGCCTGAAGTTCTCGGCCGACTGGCGGGACATCGACCTCGCGCAGCTGACCCGCACCTTCGACTTCGGAGCGATGAGCGGCATCGTCGAGGGCCAGCTCGTCGACTGCGAGATCTTCCGCGACGTCCCGATCGGATTTCGTGGCGTTCTCCGGTCGGTACCCCGCAAGGGAGTGCCGCGGCGGATCTCGCTGAAGGCGGTCAACAACATCGCGATCGTCGGCACGGGCAGCGGCCTCGGGTTCCTCGATCGCGGCCTTCGCCGGTTCATCAGCAGTTACGCGTACCATTCCATCGGTATCGAAATGGCCCTGTCGAACGACCACTTCCTGCTTCGCGGTCTCGAGCGCCGGGGCGATCGGGAGCTGTTCGTCAAGGGCAGGTTTCCCCTGCGGCTCGACGTCGTCAACGTCCAGCCGGGCATGACGGTGTCGTTCCGGACCATGATCCAGCGCCTCCGCACCCTTGACGTGACGACCGTGACGACGCAACCTTAGGGAGTTTCCCGAAACGGAGGACACGAAGATGAAACGCTCGATCGCAATCGGACTCGGGTGCGCCGCCGCCGTGGTGGCGTGCATCACCATCAACGTCTACTTCCCGGAAGCGGCGGTCAAGGAGCTGGCGCAGCAGATCGAGGACGAGGTGCAGAGAAAAGCGGTGAGCGAGCCCTCGCCGACCCCGGCTCCCGAGCCGACGCCGACGCCGGTAGCGGAGTCCAACATGGCCACGCACGAGAGCCTGCTGTCGTGCGTCCTCTCCCTCGGCGCGACCACTGCGTATGCGGCGCAGGACGAGGTCGCGGCGCCCGAGATCACCAACCCGGCGATCCGCAAGATCATCGACTCACGCGCCACGCGGCTCGGGGCGATCAACGCTCTCAAGGCGAGTGGCGTGATCGGCGAGGGCAACCAGGCCCTGCTCGTGGTCCGCAACCTCGATGCGATTCAGGGGCTGAAGGAACGGGCCGACGCGCAGAAGTTGATCAAGGACGAGAACGCCGATCGCGAGCAGCTGTTCAAGGAGATCGCCGCAGCCAAGAACGTCGATCTCGCCCAGTTGCCGCAGATCCGCACCACCTATGCCGAGACCCTGCGGGAGAATGCGCACCCCGGCGACTGGATCCAGCTACCCGACGGAAGCTGGACACAGAAGTAAACAGCCGCCGCTCAGCTGCCGAGTTTCTCGTCGAGGGTCATACCGGGGGAATCGGAGCCGTCCTCGGGAGGTCGTCACCTTTTGACTGATCGGGCCGGCGATGTACGGCGCATGAGCATACCAAACTCTCAATCAAAGGTCGCCTGTGGTGTGTGGTTTACGGCAAATGACGGCCGGGTCTTTCGATGCGCCGAATCCATGTTCATCGACGAGATTCACCACTCTGGGCGAGGTACTCGCGGATCGCGCGAAGGTTGCGCTCTGCCCCTGCGTGGCCCGGCATCCCCGCCGCGGCTTGCGCGAGGTTGCGCTCAGCCTCTACGTACCGGCCCATCTCGGCCAGCAGCAGCCCCAGCGAGTAAGCTACATCGTACTGCTCCGGGTAGGTCTGGAGGATCAAGCGCAGCAGGGCCTCCGCCTCGTCGTTGCGGCCCTGTGCGTTGAGCAACACCGCGAGGTTGGCCTTGGCCGGGTAGAAGAGATCGTCGATCGAGATCGCCATCCGGTAGTACCGCTCGGCCTCGGCCGCGTCACCGAGACGGGCCGCCAGGTTGCCGAGGTTGTGGCCGGCGAATGCGAAGTCGAGCGAGTACTCCATGGCCTTCCGATACTCGGCCAACGCTGCGGCGAGAGCCTCGCGCTGATAGGGTTTCAACAGCTGATCCGGTATATCCGCAAGCTGCACCGCCGCTTGCATCCGCACCGCCCGCATCGGATCGAAGAGGAGGGGCGCGACCAGCTCGACGAACTCCTCGGGCGAGGATGCGACGACGCTCGAAACCGCCGTGTGGCGCATCAGCGGCTCGGGGTCGGCGAGAGCGATGGCAAAGGCGCGGGTGCTCTCCTCGTCCGGATACTGCCCGAGCAGCGACAGCGCGGTCGCGCGGACGATCGCAGGATAGAGGGCGTCGCCGGCGAGCCGCACGAGTTTGTCCCTCGCCGCCGGCCGGCCCTCGCGACCGGCGGCGAGGGTCGGTCCGTAGTGCGGCTTCTTGGCCTGGCCGTACCATTTGGTGAACGCGTCCACCGACCAGCTCAGCGGCCGGTCATCGTGACAACCGCCCCGGGAGCAGGCGTTGGGGGTGGCGAGCGTCTGGCTGAGGTCGGGTCGTGGCACGCGCAGGCTGTGGTCGGCTCGCTCGTCGATGACCATGTAGGGCCGCTCGGGCATGTGGCATTTGACGCAGAGGGAGCCGTCGGAGGGCCTGCCCTCGTAGACCTTTTTGTGGAAGTGATGGTCCGGGGTGTCGTAGGCGTCGGCCCGGTGGCACTGGAGACAGAGGTCGTTGCCCTCGAACTTGAGCTTCAGACTATGGGCGTCGTGGCAGTCCGTGCATCGCACGTCGTTGGCGTACATCTTGGATTGAGTGAATGAACCCCACACGTAAACTTCATCGAGGATCTGGCCGTCGGCATAGTAGAGGCCCTCGTCGATCAGCGACGGCAGATGACTGTCGAGCAACGCGGTGGTCGTGTGGTCCCAGTCGCCGAGCTCCGAGCGGCGTGAATGGCAGGGGGCGCAGAGCTCGACCTGCTCCCGCGAGCTGATGCCGCCGGTATGCAAGATCAGGCCGTAGTCGTCGATCTCGGGCCGCGCCATCGGCTGGATCTCGGCCCACGCCACGTGGTCCGAGCCGGGGCCGTGGCAGGCCTCGCAGCTGACGTCGATCTCGGACCAGGTGGTATTGTAGGCGTTCGACGCCGCGTCGAAGTTCTTCCGCAGATCGGTGGAGTGGCACTCGGCGCACATGCCGTTCCAGTTCTGCGCCGCGCGGGTCCAATGGAGCCAATCGTCGGGCGGGATCACCGTGTCCGGGTAGAGGTCGAGCCACTCTCCAAGATCCGTGTCCCAGGCGATGGTCAGGCACTGCAACCGTCCGCCGGGAAACGGCACCAGATACTGTTGCAGCGGCTCGTGGCCGAAGGTGTGGGTGATCTCGAAGTCGGCCATTTCACCGTCGGGGCCCTGGGTGTTGACGAAAAAGCGGCCGCCTCGCGTGAAGAACGTCGACGTAATGCCCTTCGACGTGAAGGCAATGTTGTCAAAACCGGCGAGCACCGTGTCCTCGGTGGCCACGTCCATCGCGAGGTCGTGGTCCGAGCCCCGCCAGCTCGCAAAGGCCGACTCGTGGCACGGCCAGCAGGTCTCGCGCCCGACGAAGATCGGGCCGCTCTCAGCCGGCTCCATGCCGGCTTCCGCTCTCCCGTTTCGGATCACCCACACCGGAACACTGAGAACGATCACCGCCGTCGCGGTGACGCCAATCAGTTTCCATCTATCGAGGGTGGTGTTCGTCACCAGCGCACCACCTGCGACGCTACGAAGCTCTGCCGCCGAATCGACTTTCTGATATCCACTTTGACGATATCGTTCTCGATCCGCACCGAAAAGATGTCCAGCGGCCACGGCGCCGGCGGGCTCAGAACATCACCGGTGATGTCGAAGGAGGACGCGTGGCACGGACACACGAAGCGATCCTCCTCTGCGATCCACGGCACGGTGCAGCCGAGGTGGGTGCACTCGCGGTGGAGGGCCAGGAAGCCGCCATCAGCCAGCCGCGCCAGGTAGAACCTGCCCTCCGGGAAGGCGGTCACGGAGCCTGGCTCGAATCGATCCACCGGCCCGGCAACAACGATCGAGTCGGCGGCTTCATCCGTCCTCCGGCGCCGCCGGGGCTTGAAGAAATCGCCGACGATCCACACCACCTCGGCGAGCGCCACCCCCCCGAGCAGCAGCCACGCTTTGCCGAGGAATCGCCTCCGAGACGGTTCGGGAAGCATGTCGTTCACGAGGTCTCTCCAACCAACGCCTGGCTCAAAAAGGAACGCACAGACGCAGAGACGCGGAGACGCAGAGAAGATCTTTTCTGTCTGAGGCTTTCCTCACCAAAAAGATTCTCTGCGCCTCTGCACCTCTGCGCCTCTGCGTTGAAATCAAAAGGCGACACATCACCTCATCACCCCCAGGGCCAGGTGAGGGCCATGCCGGGGCCCCGGAACCAGACGCCAGTCACGGTCAGCACCGCCAACCCGACGAAAAAAAGGACAAAGACTGCCTGCACGACCTCCCCTTTGCTCGCACCAAACCTCTTGATCAACAGACTCCTGAAGCCGAACACCGCCGCGCCCACCAACACCAGCGGCACCAGACCCCGCCCGACCAAGGTCGGCAGCCCCGCACCCGGCTGCAGCACCAGCTCATCGAGGAGGATCAGGACCGGCGTCACACCCAGACCGAACGCGGCCGCCAACCCTACGGTGCGCCGGCCGGTGGCGGACAGAAACCAGGGGCCGGACAGCTCTTCGGGGTATCGCAGATAGGGAATGACCAACAGGGCCAGGGCAACCAGCGCAGGGATGACGACCACTGCGATCAGAGGGTGGAAGTGGAGCTGCAGCTCCTGGAGGCCGACAAAGTACCACGGCGCCTTGGCCGGGTTGGTGCTCATCCCGGGGTTTGCCGGCGCTCCGAGCGGCGCATCAACGAAGACCGACAGGACGACGACGAACGCGATCAAGGCAAGGGCCGCGGCGAGCTCTCGCATCATGAGCTCTGGCAGTGTCAAGACGTTTTCGGATTTCTCGTCCGTTATCTCGTTGTCCGGGCGCGGGTCAACGACGCCTCCAGCCTTGCGCACCCGCCAGAAGTGAAAGCCCATCAGCAGCACGAGGGCGACCGGCACCAGGGTTGTGTGAAAGGAGTAGAAGATGACCAGGGTCGCCGACCCGATTTCGGAACCACCGCGCGCCATGCTCTGCAACCACCCGCCAATCCACGGCACGTAGCTGAACATTCCGGTGCAGATTGTGACGGCCCAGTAGGCGAGCTGGTCCCAGGGTAGGAGGTAGCCGGTGAAGTTGGCGGTCAGGACCCCCGCCAGCAAGGCGAGGCCGATCACCCAGTTGAAACGCCGCGGACCGTGGAATCCTCCGGTGAAGAAGACCCGCAGAAGATGAAGAAGGACCACAGCGACAAGGATGTTGGCGCTCCAGTGGTGGATGTTTCGCACCAGACCGCCGAAGAGGAACTGATCCTGGAGACCGATGACCGAGTCGTACGCCCGCTCCGGGCTCGGCTCATAGGCCAGCATCAGCAGCACGCCGGTGCAGATCATGAGTCCGATCAGGGTCAGCGAGCTGCCGCCGAGGCCGAAGGTGTGGGTGTAAGCGAGCGTGTTGCGACGAACCTGCACCGGCCGCATATGGAGAACGAAGATTCCGAGAATTGTGCGCCGACGTTCACGGTCCGTCCGCGGTCGTATCGGCCGCGGAAAAATCGATCGCCAGATATCCGCCAGGAGGCTCGGTCGGCCTTGATCCTCATCGTCGGTGGGAGGTTTCGAACCCGACATCCCGCCGAATATAGCAAGCACAGCGACCGTTCGCCGGTTTGGCCGGCTGGGCCCCGTTGCTACAATCTCTTCACCGACACCGTGAACAGCCGGGGTGGAGGCATGGGAGAACGCTGATGACACGTGACGACGATCAAAAGAAGGACGCGAAACCAGAGGGCGATGCGACCGAAGCCACGAGTTTTCTCGACCAAGATCCCTCGGGTGATCGGGGATCGACCAACTATGTCGAGCCCCACGAGCGGATCAATTCCAGATCCGGTAATCGCTATCTGATCGGGGAGACCCTCGGCGAGGGTGGGATGGCGATCGTCCACCAGGCGACCGACGTTCAGCTGGGACGTGTCGTCGCGGTCAAAAGACTGCGGCCGGAGTACGCGTCCCAGCGTGATATTCGCCAGCGCTTCTTTGCCGAGGCCGAGATCCTCGCCGGCCTCGACCACCCGGGAACGACGTGTGTCTTCGAAGCCGGGCTCCTGCCCGACGGCGATTGCTTCTACGCCATGAAGAAGATCAGAGGCAACACCCTGCGCGAGCTGATGAATGAACGCATTACCGACGACCTTCTGGATCGGAGCATCCGGGCCCACTTCATTGAGATCTTCATCCGCGTCTGCCAGGCGGTGGCAGCCGCCCACGACCAGGGTGTCATCCATCGCGACCTCAAGCCCGAGAACATCATGGTCGACGATCTTGGGGTCGTGTATGTGATGGATTGGGGGCTGGCGAAACAGCTGGTCGAGGACGAGGACGGCAGCCAATCCGATTCTCAGCGAACGCGGCTCGGGGCGGTGATGGGCACCCCGGCCTACATGTCGCCCGAGCAGGCTTCGGGCCTCGCCGCCGAGTCGGACCGCCAGACCGATGTCTTCTCGCTCGGGGTGATGCTCTACGAGGTCCTGACCGGGGTGAACCCTTTCCGAGGCGAGACCGCGGTCGAGTCGATGAAAGGCGTGATGTATCACGAGCCGGAACCTCCGCGAAAACGCAACCCGCGGGTCGATCGCACGATCTCGGCCATCACCATGAAGGCGCTGGCCAAGGACCCATTCAAGCGCTACCGCTCGGCCCGCGAGCTGGCCGACGACATCCGCCGCTATCGCGAGTTCCTACCCGTGTCAGTGATCGCGCCGACCAAGATCGAAAAGCTGGCCAACTGGTCGCGGCGAAGACCTCGTCTGGCGACTATTCTGGCAACCCTGGCGGCTGTTCTGGTCGTCGGCGCCCTCGCGATTGCCTTCGAGGCGTCGGTGGAAAACGCGCGCGTCGCCACCGGCTACAGCTTCATCGATGAGGTCGAGGCGCAGCTTGCGGGTATGGAACCGGAGATTGAAGACCTGAAAGCACAACGCCAAGATCTCGGGCCTGGGCCCGAGCGAAGATTGATCGAGAATCGCCTGGCGGACCTCGAGGCGGAGTTCGAGATGGCTGAAAAGGACCGCATGGCGCTCGCCCTGGCTATTACAGGATTCACCATCCTGGCGCCCGAACAGAGGGCGCGCGCGATCGTCCGTCAGTCGATCTCTGACGACATCGAGGAGCATATGGCGACTGACGACTTCTACAGGGCTCGCGCGGAAATAAGATTCGCCCTCCGCTACTACGAGGGCGGCAACATATTCGGCTTCAGCGAGGAGGACCATGCGCTGCTTCAGGAGAAGCTCGCCGCGGTCGAGCGAGAGATCGATGCCAGCGAGCGCGCTGCGCGGCAGGCGGCCGAAGCAGCGGCAGCCGGCAACGGAGAATGAAGAGATGATGGGTCGAACACCAGCGCTCAGCCTGTTCGTGATAGCGACCGCGGCCTTCAGCTGCGGCGGGCCGGCGGCGGTCAATTCATCGGAGGAGACGGAGGGTGCTCCGACAGCCTTCGAGCTCGCCAACGCCACCTTCTCCGGCATCATGGACCAACCCGTGACCCTCACCGACGGGCGTTGGGAGGGTGAGCCGTACGTCGAAGGTGGGGCATCACGTCCTGCGGTCGGCCTGGTCGACCACTTCATTCTCACCGGAGACCTCGATAAAGACGGACACGAAGAGGCGGCGGCGCTCCTCTGGGAGAGCTCGGGAGGCTCGGGTAACCGCCTCTATCTGGCGGTCATGGCTCGCCGCGACGGGGACATCGTCACCCTCGGCACGAGCATGATCGGCGATCGGGTCCAGATTCGGTCGGGCACAATCGACGACGGCAGGATCACCCTCGACCTCGTCCGGGCGGGCCCTGAGGACGCCGCGTGTTGCCCGACCGAGAAAGCGATGGTCACCTGGGTCCTCGGCGAGGGCGGCCTGTCCCGGAGCGCTGACGAGACCACAGGGACGTTGTCGCTTGTCGACCTCGAAGGTCACGGATGGCGGCTGATCGAGCTCGGCCGAGGGCATTCACTGCCAGAAGACGTCGAGATCAGCATGGTCTTCCGGGACGACAGGATCTCGGGCAACAGCGGCTGCAATGACTACTTCGCCGGAGTCACGACACCAAGGCCGGGTGAGCTCGGGTTCAACGGCATGGGCGCCACCCGAAAGGCCTGCCCGGAGCCGCTGATGGATCTCGAACGGCATTACCTCTCGACCCTCGCCGGCGCCACGGGCTACACCTTTCTGGCCGGCCGTCTGGCCCTCAGTTGCGACACTGACGAAGGACCTGTGACGTTGATCTATACGCCTCGAGCTGACGGTTAAAACCAAGTGCTAATCTCCTCCATGCCCTTTTTGGGAATCTCCGGCACCTCGCAATCGGGGTGTGGATAGCCGACTGGAAACAGAATATAAGGACGCTCGTTATCCGGCCGGTCGAGAATCCCGGTCAGAAATCGCATCGGTTGCGGGGTGTGGGTGAGTGTGGCGAGACCCATTTGATGGATGGCCGCGATAAACAGCCCGCAGGCGATACCGACGCTTTCGTTGACGTAATAATTGGTGAGCTTCGACCCATCGGCATCGACCGCGTGGATCTGCTTGAAGACCACCACCAGCCATGGCGCGATCTCGAGGAAGGGCTTGCGCCAATCGGTGCCGAGCGGCGCCAGCGCCTGCAGCCACTCCGCGGTCGCCCGTCCCCCTTCGTAAAACTCCCTCTCTTCGGCCTCGGCGCCGCGGCGGATCTCCGCCTTGATCGCCGGGTCAGAGACCACTGCGAAATGCCAAGGTTGGCGGTTGGCCCCCGACGGTGCGGTATTTGCGACCGCGATCGCCGTCTCGATGAGTTCGCGAGGGACAGGGTCGGGTGCGAAATCGCGCACCGAACGGCGGCGGGTCATGAGCTCCCGAAAGCTGTCACCTCGGGCGGCCATTTCTTCTTCCGACAGGCGCTCGAATTTCAGGGGGATGGGGCGATACATTTGGTGACTCATAGGCGCAAGCATACAGGGACCCCATCATCGCTCCGCCAAGGCTCCTCGAACGCCAGGCGTGACGCGGTCACGGCATTGCGACCGCGCGGCGGTTGTGGCAGACTGCATCCACACGAGCCCACTGCGACCGACCGGAACGGATCCGCCGGGTTGAAGAGACGACGGAGGGTCCGGGCGTCCGGTCGGCACCGCGACAAAGAGGAGGAATGATGAAAAGAGGCATGTCGTACATCGTACTGATCTTCGCCATGGTGATGCTGACCCAAGCCTGCGCATCGTCACGATCGAAGTTGAGCTTCGAGCCAGGCGCAATCGACACCGATACATATGTTCGTAAGGTCGATCAGTTCGTCGTGATTGCGGACGGCTCGCTTTCGATGACCGATCGTTGGCAAGGTCAACGAAAGCTCGGGGTTTCCGAGGACTTCTTGATCAGCCTCAACCAGACGGTACCCGATCTCGGCTACGACGGAGGGCTGCGAACCTTCGGGCGTGGGCTCTGCAAGAGCGAGGGGAAAACGGTTTCGATCATCGAAGTCGGTGAGTACCTCACCTCGTCGTTCGGTGATGGCGTTGCGAGGTTCAACTGCGCCAACGGCACCAGTCCCCTCAACCTCGCCCTCGACGCCGCCGGGGCTGATCTTTATAAAAGGGACTCGAGGACGGCAATCGTCATCGTCAGCGACGGTCTCGACATGGGCAAAAAGGAAGTGGCCGCCGCCGAGGGCCTCGCATCCGCGTTTGGCGAAAACCTCGAGATCTACGCGGTCCAGATCGGCGACAGCAACAAAGGACGTGAGCTTCTCGAAAAGGTGGTTGCCGCAGGTGGTTCCGGCTATCTCAAGCCCGCGAGCAAGCTGACGACTTCCCGGGCGATGGCTCAATTCGTCGCCGACGTCTTCCTGTGGCCCGATTCCGACGGCGACGGTGTTGCTGACCACATCGATCAATGTCCGGACACCCCAAAGGGCGTTGAGGTTGACGCGGTGGGTTGCCCGATCGATTCCGACGGTGATGGTGTCCCCGATTACCTCGACAAGTGCCCCGGCACCCCCAAGGGCGTCGAAGTTGACGCCAAGGGCTGCCCGATCGACTCCGACGCCGACGGTGTGCCCGACTACCTCGACAAGTGCCCCGGCACCCCCGGCGGCACCAAGGTCGACACCAAGGGCTGCCCGGTCGATTCCGACGGCGACGGCGTTCCCGACTCTCTCGACAAATGTCCCGGCACGCCCAGGGGCGTCCCGGTCGATGACACCGGTTGCCCGATCGCGGGTATCGAGGTGGCTGGCGACGAGTGGTCCGTGAGAGGCCAAGTGCTCTTCGACCTCAACCGTGCCACCATCAAGCCCGAGGCGGCAGAGGTCCTGCTCCGGGTCGCCAACTTCCTCAAGAAGAACCAGCAGTACACGGTCGAGATCCAGGGCAACACGGACAGCACCGGAGCTCTGGCCTGGAACATGAAGCTCTCCGAGATGCGGGCCGACGCGGTGAAGCAATTCCTCGTGACCGACGGCGTCACGGCCGATCGTTTGACCACCAAGGGCTTTGGACCCAACGAACCCCTCGCGCCCAACAACACCGCCGAGGGCCGGGCCAGGAACCGCCGGGTTGACTTCAAACCCACGATGCGCTGACCGTACACGAAAACTGATAATCCAAACGACCCGGCTCCGCGCCGGGTCGTTTTTTCTGCCGATTTATACGTATATATACCGCGAACATGGTTTCCACCCGAACCCTGATGGCGCTCGCCACAATGTTAGCGATCGCCTTTCCAGCCTTCGGTCAGGACGGCGGGACCTCAACCTTTCATCCATTTGCCTTCGGCTTCACCGGCGGTGATTCCGGTGTGCCGGACACCAAGGTCTACGATGTCCGAATTCCAGCCAGCTTCAAGATTTTCGCGGCCGACGATGACGACTGGGGCTTGCGGATTCGGCTCGTCGTCTACGTAGGAGTCTATGACTTCACCGTCGAAGACGCAATCGATTTCAACTACAGATTCCAGTCCCTTGCCGCGACTCCAGGAGTCGAGTTCCTCGTCCCGGTGGGTGGGGGCTGGATCCTCAAGCCCTTTGCCGAGATCGGCTACGGCCGCGATTTCGACGACGATCTCGATTTCAGTGTGTGGTCGATCGGCATGCGAAGCATCGCCACCTGGGCGGTCAAGAAATCGGACCTCAGCTTCGGCACCGAGCTGAAGTACCTGTCGACCTTCACTGCGACCGACGCCGTGGATAGTGACTTCGGAGAGATCCGGCTCGGTTTCGACGCGCGCCAACCGCTGCCGTTCACTGTTGGAGGGAACCAGGCCGACCTCAGTGGCTATTACATACGTCGCCAGTACGTCGACGCTCTTATCGCCCGTGAGGATCGCGAAGCTCTCGAAATCCAGTACACTAATGAAATCGGCTTCACCTTTGGCACCACACCAAAGGTCAAGCTCTGGTTCGTCCCGCTGCCGCGGATCGGAATCGGTTACCGCTTCGGCCCGAACATCAAGGGCGTGCGCCTCAATTTCGGATTCCCGTTCTAGCCCGTCTCCGTCTCCGTGCCCGACGGCGTTCGTCCGACCGTTTCTTGAATCGTTTCAGATAGACGAAGCATCTTTGGAACCGCGAAGACGCAAAGAACGCAAAGTTGATCTTTAACTTTTGCCCTGGAATCAACGACAGGAACTCCGGCGCCAGGTCTTAAACATCCCCTTCTCTCAGAAACTCTTGGTGGGAGGTCGGGCGGGTGGTGGCCAACAAGAGTTTCTGAGGGTGGGTGGGCGGGGGGAGAGGGCGGGACGTCCTGCGAGCTTCAACTGCATTTCGCTTGATCTTCCCCGGACGACGGGCTCGCCGAAGGCGAGCCGCGGGCGAGATCCGAGGACCGACGAGAGTGAGCTCTCGGAGGACCGAGGATCGAGAACGCGATGTGGCGGTCGTCCGTCGGGAACGGGAACGGAAACGGGCTAGAACGTGTACAGCAGTCTGATTGTCCAGCTCTGGTAGTTGAGGTCGCCGTTGATGTTGTTGAAGAGAAGCTCGGCCTTGAGCTTGCCGAAGAACTCGATACCACCACCGAGACCCCAGGTGCCCCCGCCGCCGAAATCTCCGTCAAGAATGGTGGACACCGACATGTCGGCGTAACCGAAACGGCCAGCAACGTACGCCGGCCCGAAGAAGAATCGACCGATGGCGTAGATCTGATAGTAGCTGGCGTCGAGGTCGACGGTGCTCGCGCTACGGTCGAACCCGTACTCGAGGCCGACCCCGAGCTCGATCAAGGGGACCTTGAAAGCGAGCTCCAGCCCCAGGGTATAGCCCGTGTTCGAGCTGAAACTGACGCCCCCGAGGTCGAAATCACCGCCGAAATCTGCGCCGAGGGCCAGATTGAGGTCGAAGGCGTCGGCGGGCACCGCAGCGATGAGAACCACACAAACAACCATGAGAACGGTGCGACGAATCATCGATCCTCCCTTCTCGAGGGAACCCTAACACGGCTCGCGCATGGAGAGTCGGACTCCGTACCCCAAAGTCTGAGATCGACGTCAAATGTGTTCTGGATCACATCAGCAATCCCACCCGGCCGTGAGAGAATCGCCGAAACCAGCGGATGGGATTGCATCATCATCGGCTTCACGAGTCCGACGGTGCCATGACATCCCGCCGCGGTTGCCAGGCGCCTCGAACGAATAAAGTCTGAATTGGAGGGAAATATCGAGAAGATCCCTTGACAATCGAAAAACGGATCGATACGTTTACCGCAACTAGCATGATGGAGGGTGGATCATGTCGAAAAGGAAATTGGGTGTCTTGGTCATCGCGATCATGATTGTCGGCGCAATCGTGCCGGCCCTGATCGCACCCAGTCTCTCTGAGGCTGCGGTTCAAAAGGTGGGATGGATGGTCTATACACCAAACCATCCCAACGGCTGCGCTCCGCTACCGTTTGACTGCTACGTCATCTGGGTGTACCCGGATACTCCCTGACCGGAATCCGTCAGCGTCAACCTGACGGAACCAATCAGGTGAGTCTATGCGGCACGCCCTAAGGGTTGTTGTGGTATGTGCCGGCGTAGCGCTCCTCTGCGCCGGCGTGCTGGCGTCGCCGGCTGACAAGGTCGAGCCCTCCTGTACGGCTCGGCCGGTGAGTCTCGAGAGCCCCGCGTATATGATCGTCGACGCGGTGGTTCGTGGCGACCGCCTGCTCCTACCCGACTACACAAAAGGGCTGCGCGAGGTAGATCTTCGGACGGGCAAGGACCTTCGATCGGTCTTGCCCATGGGCACCCAGCAGGGCGAGGTCTCCGGACCTCAGCATCTGGGTTGCGGTTCGGGCCGGTGCGTGGTCTTCGGCGACCGATACTTCTGGGTCTATTACGACTCGAGCTTCCGGTTCCTCCACGAATATCCGGGCATGAAGAGCACCGCCAGCGGCCAACCGCTGGTGTTTCCGGACCGCATGGTGATTTACGGCATTGCCAGCCCGGACGTCTCGGGTGGTGGCACGCCCTATCTCTTCATCCAGTACGACGATGGAGAGATCGTGCCGCTTCAGGAGTACCCGGCGTCCATGCCCGTACTGGAGACAGTCAAGCGAATTCACTTTCAGGGCATCACGACGGGAGGGTTGGCGGCGCTGCCGGATGGTGGCTGGGCCTTCGTGGATCCACGCAGCTACTCGGTTTTCGTCTTCGACAAGAACGACCGCCTCACCAAGGCGTGGCGCGGCACCAACCCTCGATTCAGGGCACCGAACTGGGGGGCCTCACCCGAGGTTCACGACGATTCCGGCCGCCAACGATACTCGCAGTGGCAGCTTGCACAGCCACTGGTCAAGCGACCGGTTCCGCTCGGAGACGATCTCCTCGCATTTGTCGTTGGGCTCCCCGACGGTCCGCTGCTGCAGCGCCACGAGCTCGATATCTACAGGACGAATGGCGAGCCCATCGCGGTCGGCCTTCCCATAGATGGTGTCCGCGCCGGCCGGTTGATCATCGCCGACGCCGGGGCCGGTCGCCTGGTTCTGGTGGGACAGCAGACTTGGGAGCCTTCAGCCATGACCACCGTTTGGCAGGTCGAGGTGCCGACGATAGAGCGCACACAGTAGTCGAAATCTGGAGAATATTATGAAAGGTACCACGGTCGTCATCTTCGCAGGGTTGGCGATGGCGGTGGGCATTGCTGCATTCGGCACTGAGGTGATCGGGCCCGATGGCACGGTCCTCTCCGATGTCCTGACGGTTCCAGCCGGCGACGACACGACGTGGGTTCGTGTCGGTCTCGGCGCACCGGTTGCAGTTGTTCCCGACGCCGAAGGAAACCTCCAGCTGCCGAGCCTGGCAACGGCCGACTATCTCGTTCAGGACGCGGTCAGCGGCGAACCGATCGAAAACGGTTCGTTGTCCTGGCAGGTGGCAGGGGCTCCCGACGAGCTCGCCAGCGCGACCTGGAGTAACGCCGGCGGACTGCTCGACCTCGGCTGCCACGGTGACGAGCGAGTTATCTTCTCGGCCCCCGGTTACGCTCCGACTGCCGACCGCGTGGTGGCAGACGGCCGCCGCCACACGGTGTTGCTGCAACCCCAGGGGGCGATCACCATCGAGCTCGACCCTGCGATCGAAGCTCGGATGTGGTTGGCCCGTGAGGATCAGATCGATGTCCTCACGCTTTTCACCAATGTCGCATCCAAACACGAGATCGCTGAAGACGGGAAGATCGACATCCCCGACCTCGACCTCGACGCCTCCTACGTCGGCGTCGTTGTCGCTCAGGGCATGGCCCCCGCCGTGACCACGTTCCGCGATTTCTCGAATCCCATCTCGGTGCATCTCGTTGATGGTCTCGGCGTTTCGGGCGTCGTCCTCGACGATGAAGGCGAGCCTGTGACCGGAGCGAAGATCGACGTCCTCGGCGAGATTGCCGAGCTCGACAGCTTCCGCTACAGCCAGCGCGGCGCCAGCTCTCCGGAAGGGCTCTTTTCGCTGAGCGGCCTCCTCCCGGGCATGGTTCGGGTGCGCGCCTGTGCGGAGGATCGCGCGTGCGCTGAAGTCGCGGTTGAACTCGACGATGGTGTGGTCAACGAACCGGTCACGCTCGAGCTCATCCCCGGTCGAGACGTCCTGCTGGTGGTCGAAAACGAGATCGGTGAGCGAGCAGCCAAGGCCATTCTCTACTTCAACGATCGCGTCTACCAGACCGACGGCAACGGCCAACTGCGCGTTCAGGGACTGACGCGCCACACCACCATCCCGGTCAAGATCTTCGGCTCGGGCTTCGGGATGTGGGAGGGCGCCTTCTCGACCGATCAGGAACGGGTGGTCATCACCGTTCCCGGCGGCGGCGTCATCGAGCAGCAGATCCTGTCGGCTCGTCGTTTCTCCCCGGAAGAGGTCATCGTGCGTTGGCAGGCCTATACCGCCAGCGGACGCGAGGGCAAATCGGGCAAGGGCACCTGGGATGCGGAGCTGGGCATCGCCCGCGCCTCGGGTCTCGAGGCCGGCACCTACTCGCTGTCGGTGCGCCTTCCCGGTTCGGCAACCATGGTTTCGGAGCGCATCGAAGTGGCCCTGGGCGAAGAAGTGGCGCTTGCACCGGTCGTTCCCGATCGCGGGCTCGCCATCTCCGGGCGGGTGCTCGACGCTGAAACCCTGCAGCCGCTCCCCGGTGCACGGGTCAAGTGCGAACCTGGATCGCCCGCGGTCTTCCGCGCGCCCGAGTTGCTCGGCGACGTGCCGAGCACGCTGACCGACACCGACGGGATGTTCCTCCTCGAGGGGCTCGACGCCGGCACCTGCCGGGCGATCGTCAACGCCTCGGGGTTTGCGACCTGGCGTCTCGACGGGGTTGAGCCAGACGAGATCGGCTTTGACATCGGTGACGTTGAGATGGATGCCGGGATGACGATCGTCGGCCAGGTCTACGACCGTATGGATCGTCCCGTCACCGGCGCCGTGGTCGAGATCACCGAAGCGGCTGCCTATGCCTACTTCGCCGAAACCAAGGTTCGCACAGACCATGACGGCTATTTCCGGGCCGAGCGCGTGCCGGTCGGCCGCTGGAAGGTGACCGCCAGCCATGGCCAGGAAAAGGCCTCCGAAACGGTCGAGGGCGACGCCCAGCAGACCGTGGTCGCCGACCTCATGCTCGGCGGCATCCGGATCGAGGGCGAGATCTGGCTCGGCGACGATCGGGCGCCCGGTGGCACCCTGGTGTTGACCACCGAAGGGGCGCAGGCGCCCGGCGTGGTGGTGATGATGCAGCGCGTCACCGACGAGTGCCAGATCTTCGGTATCGATCAACAGCCTCTGCAGTTTGTCGTCGGTCCCGACGGTCGGTTCGGCGGATCTGGGCTGACCGTCGGTCGCTACTACGCCTCCTACACGCCGCCGGGATCCGGCACGGCGCCGATCACCAAGGTCCTCATGGTGCCGCAGGTCGAAACCTACCAGTGCGCGATCCAGTACTCCGACGCGGCGGTCGAGGGCTATGTCATCGACAGCGACCGAAATCCGGTCGCCGGGGCATCGGTCCTGGCGAGCGTTGGTGACGGCGTTCAGGACGTGACGGCTTTTACCGATGCGGAGGGACGCTTCTTCGTGCGCGGCCTCGAGCCCGGCCACCTGGTGCTGACCGCCAGCCACACCGATTTTGCCCCGTCGAACCCGTCGGAGCTCGATATCCGCGACGGCAGCGCCGAGGGACCGATCGTGCTCGAGCTGCTGCCGCAGGACGGTGCCAGCATCATGCTCGCGGTCAACACCGCCGCGGGCTCGGCCGGCGGCGCGCCCGTCTACCTGGTAGGACCAGAGACCTCGACCGGTATGACCGACGGCGGTGGGTTCGCGACCTTCTCCGGTATTCCGGCAGGGTCCTATCGGCCGTGCGGCATTGCCTACGGCGGAGCCACGGGCTGCGGTCCGAGTCTGATGGTCGACAATGGAGAACAGCTCCAGGCCCAGCTCGACCTCGGCCAGGGTGGATACGTGGATATCTACCTGGATGACAACATGAGCGGCATCCATGCGAAACGGGGCGTGGCGATGGCCGCCTCCACACGCGGGCCGTCGATCCGCGTCATGACCGCCGACGGTGTCGACCTCTCGAGCCTGCTCTTCATGGCCAACCCGCCGCAGCAGATGAGCGGTGGCGTTCGTATCGGACCGTTGCAGGCCGACGATTACATCGTCTCGGTCAACACCGAGGTGGGACTGCGGCAGGGCCAGGTCAGGGTCCGCGACGGCGAAGGGGTTTCGCTCGACCTGCGGTAGTCGGTGATGAAAAAGCGGGGCCATGCCCCGCTCTTGATCTCTCGCCCGGTCGATATCGGTGCGTGGTCAGACTGAAAAGGACTTGACCGCCAGCGCCTCGTCGTCGAACATCTCGAAGACGCCGACCAGTTGCGCCATGGTCAGCAGCTTGCGCGCCTTGATGTTGACGTTCAGCAGCTTGACCGCAGCTTCGTTGGAGGTTGCGGTCACCTTGCAACGGATGAGCTCGCCGAGACCCGATGAATCGATTGTCGTCACGCCATCGAGATTGATCACCACGTGCTTGCCGCCATTCTCGAGCTCCTCGACGAGAGTCTCTCGAAGAACGACATCGCCCTTGCCGATCGTGAGCTTGCCGTTGAGGTCAAAAATCGCGACATCACCGACCTTGCGTTTTGTGATCTCCATGTCAGTCCCCTTGGGCTCATGCAACGGGCGCGCCCGCGCCGAGCGTGGAAAAGTCGAGATATTATCGCACAATCACGCCGAAAAGCCAGCCCTGCGCATTTTCTGTCTCATCGATCCATTCCACTCCCCAACTCTTTTGGGTGGGTAAATTCGAATTCCGTCGGTTGCGGGCGCATTCATCGTTCCGACGTGAATTCCTGCGTCGGCCAGGAATAATAACCGCGCTGCGGTGATTTTTTCATTCAGATCGACAGTGTTCCACTGTCATCAGTTGACGCCGGTAGGGAACACAACAAACACGGCGGAACCCCTCTTCCGCCTTTCGCGCCCGCGTCTTTCACGGCGCGGGCGTTTCTTTGTCCCCAGCCCGTCTCCGTTTCCGTCTCCGTGCCCGACTGAATTCGAACCACCAAGACGCCAAGTGCACCAAGCAAACCTTGGCTTCCTTGGTGCTTTGGTGGTGAACCCGGCGACGTCTACCCCTTTGGTAGAGATCTCGACAGGAAGATGTAGCCCAGAATTCCCGACGTCAGCGACGCGGCGAGGATTCCGATTTTGGCGGTCACAATCAGCAGCTCGTTGTCGAAGGCGAGGTCGGTGATGAAGAGCGACATGGTGAAGCCGATTCCCGCCAGACATCCAACACCGACAACCTGCGCCCACGTCACCACCTCGGGAAGGGCGCCGCGGCCGCTTTTCACGACCAGCCAGCTCAAGAGGCCGATGCCGACCGGCTTTCCGACCACCAGACCGATGATGATACCGAGAGCGACCGGGTTCGCGAGCACCCTCATCAGGTCGCCACCGATCGCCACGCCCGCGTTGGCCAAGGCAAACAGAGGCAGGATCAACCACACCTGGACTGGATGCAGGTAATGCTCGAGAACCAGCCCCGCGGGCAGCGTATCCTCAGCCCGAGCATGGATGCTCTCCACGATATCGAGCTGCTCGCGATCGCTGATCAATGAGTGTTCGGAGAGCTCCATCTTCTTGATGCGATCCAAACGCTCTTCGGTCTCGTCGATGAACCGGTGGGGATCGACTCGCGGGCGGACCGGTATGACCATCGCCATCAAAATCCCGGCCACCGTGGCGTGTATGCCCGAGGAGAACACCGCCAGCCAGACGCCAATAATCAGCAGGTAGAGGATCCCTTTCCGCAGCCGTGCCCGGATCGCGACAAACAACAGCACCAACAAGAACGCGGCGACTCCGAGGGAAATGATGTCGATCTTCTCGGTGTAGAAAATGGCGATCACCGCCACCGCACCGAGATCGTCGGCAATTGCCACTGCGGTCAGAAACACCTTCAGACCGAGCGGTGCCCGGGTCCCGAAAATGGCGAGAACACCGAGAGCGAAGGCGATATCGGTGGCCATGGGGATGCCCCAACCACGAGTGCCCTCGCCACCGAGGTTGACGACCGCGAAGAGCACCGCCGGTACCACCATGCCACCAACCGCCGCGGCCACCGGAAGGGCCGCCTTTCGGAAGGACGAGAGCTCACCAACCACCAGTTCGCGTTTGATCTCGAGACCGACGACAAAGAAGAAGACCACCATCAGGCCGTCGTTGATCCAGTGGTGGAGCGAGAGCTTGAAAGACGCGTCGCCCCACGAAACGCCGATATAAGTGTGGAGCAGATCGAAGTAGCTTTCGGCCCACGGCGAATTGGCCCACACCAGAGCCACTACGGTGGACGCCATCAGGAGGATGCTGCCGGTCACCTCGGATTTGACAAACCAGTCGAACCAGCCCCGGTAGCCACCCTGGTTGCTCTCTGAACTCATGTTTCGCCTCCCGATAGAGTGCCGAAATGATAGCCTAACAAGAACGGCGGCGCTTTCGCGCCGCCGTTTCCGAACTGTTACTCAGCTTTTCGCGACCAGCGAAAAGTTATGGGAGCTGAATGAGCCAGCCTCCGTCCTCGAACCACTTCTTCTCGAGCGCGTCGAGCAGGCCGATACCTTCGAGGGCGCCGAGATAATTGGTCACCATGTTGATGAAGAGCGAGTCGCCCGGCGCGAGGGCGATACCGATTGGCTTGATTGTCATCGGCTCGGCCAAGGTGGCCAGACCGGCATCCGGGAAGCGCATCTGCGACAGGGGACAGATCGGGAAGTCCGCCACCATCGCGTCGGCCTTGCCGTCCAGCACCATCTGCACACCCGCGTCATAATCATCGACCGGAAGGTAGGTGGTCCTCTCGAGCACCGTCTGCACGAACTTTTCGCTCGTCGATCCCTTGAGCGCGGTGATCTTGATGGACGAGCGATCGATCTCCTCGGCGTCTTTGAGTGCCGCCAGGGTCGACGACTTGGTGAGGATCGACTTGCCCGACACGATGTAGGGCCCGACGAAGGCCGCCTTGAGGTTGCGCTGTGGGGTCATGGTCATGCCCGACATGATGGCGTCG
Source organism: uncultured Thermoanaerobaculia bacterium (assembly GCA_964423595.1). Lineage (GTDB taxonomy): Bacteria > Acidobacteriota > Thermoanaerobaculia > Thermoanaerobaculales > Sulfomarinibacteraceae > Sulfomarinibacter. Next base: position 59,495 of record CAYRFI010000001.1, read on the forward strand.
TCGATCTCGCCCTTCTCGAGGGCCGGTAGTAGCTCACCAAAGGGCTTCTGGACGCATTCCACTTTGACGCCCATGGCGCGTCCGGCCAGGATGTTGGCAAGATCGACCTCATAGCCGATCAGCGATCCCGATTTGGAAACCACCGTGAACGGCGGTTGGGTGCCGGACATACCGACCCTGAAGGTGCCGCTCTCGACGATGCGGCTGAGAACCGGCGCGTTGTCGGCGGCAACGGCGTCGGCCGCGCGCCCGAGCAAGGCGAGGAGAGCAATAGCGAACAGAACGAACGAGCGCTTCTTAAATTGCCTCCTTGATGTGTCGGGCCCGGCGTTCGCCGGCGCCTCAATTCTTGAACAATGTGCTAGCGAGGACGATTCCCTTTTTCAGTGCGGCCTGAAGAATAGCGCATATGAAAACGACGTGCACATTTCGATCTGTTTTCTTCGTATGGCTGCTGATCATGGCAGCTGCAAATCACACCGCGTCAGAAGAGCTGACAGGTACACGACCCGGTGTTGACGGCCAGCCTCTGACCGTCAGCAGCACCCTCTTTCTCCTCGATGTGTCGAAGATCGAGCCGGCGGAGCCGTCGCGTTGAACAGGCTCTCGAGGTGGGCGTTCCCGGCGGCATTTATGCTCCTCATCGTGTGGTCGTTCTGGTTGGCGTGAGTTCACGGTCCTCAAACCCTCAGAACCTACAGCTCATAGCCCCGCGTCGGGCACGGAAACGGAGACCGAGACAGGTACGGGGGTGGAGCGTTCCTTGACCGGTCCGATGACCGGCTTCTCCGGCGGGCCGGCCGCGAAGGACCGGCGATTCAGCCATTGTCCCGCCTATCCCGCACCATCCGCAGGATCCGCACATCTTCGCGGTGCCGGGGGTGGTCGATCCTTCTTTTGATGGTGATGAGACTGTCGAGGTCGATCCAATACGCGTACGCTCAGCCGTACATGCCCTCGATCCGTCGTCGCCATGCGTCCGCGAAATCGAGTTCGACCGTATCCACGATTCACGGCTCCTCGTGTGCGGCCTCGACCAGCTTCACTTCTCGTCGAATCGCAACCAACGCCGACAGGTGTTCTTCGGGTGTACGCCGCTGCCAGAATTCGAGGTCTCGCGCCTCAGCGTCTTCGGGCGACCGAACGACGTTGGCGACGATGATCTCGCGTCGACGCCGGCTCCGGTCTTCAAGGGTTTCTGTCGGAATTATCATTATCATCAGTATTTTAGCTCATTTGAGAGGATGTGTCCCGCGTGCCTGGTCCACCCACCCACCCTCCGCAAGAAGACCGTGGATCAACCCTGAGTACTACAACAGCCCATGGAATCCCTGCTAATGTTCCTGCGGAAGAGCATGTCTTGTCACGGGGGAAATCCATGAGAAAGTTCGCCACTCTGTTCATCATCTGCACATTGGCGCTGCCGTTGGCTGCGGCCGAAGAAGAAGAACCGGTCAAGGGCATGACCGCGAAGGCCTTCGAGGGCCTCGAGTTCCGTAGCATCGGCCCGGCGTTGATGTCTGGGCGGATCGCGGACATCGCCATCCATCCGGCCGATTTCAGCACCTGGTACGTGGCGGTTGCATCGGGTGGCGTTTGGAAGACCACCAACTCCGGCACAACCTGGACGCCGATCTTCGACAAAGAAAAATCGTACTCGATCGGCTGTGTCGTGCTCGACCCGTCCAATCCGGAAATCGTTTGGGTCGGCACCGGCGAGAATGTCGGCGGTCGTCACGTCGCTTTCGGCGACGGTGTCTACCGGAGCGACGATGGCGGGGCGAACTGGAAAAACATGGGGTTGAGGGATTCGCAGCACATCTCCGAGATCATCGTTGACCCCACCGACTCGAACACGGTCTATGTCGCCTCCCAGGGGCCGCTATGGTCGCCGGGCGGTGATCGTGGTCTGTTCAAGACCACCGACGGCGGCGCCACCTGGGGCGACGTCCTGTCGGACGGAGAGTGGACGGGCGTCACCGATGTCGTCATGGATTCGCGCGACCCGCAGGTCCTTTACGCGGCCACCTGGCAACACCAACGGACGGTGGCGGCGGTCATCGATGGCGGTCCTGAGTCGGGGATCTATCGAACCGACGACGGCGGCGGCCATTGGACGCGCCTCAAACAGGGCCTCCCAAAGGGCAACATGGGCAAGATCGGCCTCGCCATCTCACCCCAGAACCCAGATGTCGTTTACGCCGTGATCGAGCTCGACAACCGCAAGGGCGGAACCTGGCGCAGCGCCAACCGCGGTGCGAGCTGGGAGAAGCGTTCCGACGCCGTCTCCGGCGGCACCGGGCCTCACTACTACCAGGAGCTCGAGGCGAGCCCCCACGCCTTCGACCGCATCTACATCATCGACGTCCGGATGCAGGTCTCGGACGACGGCGGCACGACCTTCCGGCGGGTCAAGGAGACCGCTAAGCACTCGGACAACCACGCCCTCGCTTTCCGGCCCGACGACCCGAACTGGTTGCTCGCCGGCACCGACGGCGGGATCTACGAGAGCTTCGACCTCGCCGGGAGCTGGCGCTTTATCGCCAATCTGCCGGTGACCCAGTTCTACAAGCTGGCGCTGGACGATGCGAAGCCCTTCTACAACGTCTACGGCGGCACCCAGGACAACAACACACAGGGCGGGCCGACCCGGACCGACAGCGTCAACGGTATTCGCAACGCCGACTGGTTCATCACCCTCTTTGCCGACGGGTACCAGCCGGCGGTCGAGCCCGGCAACCCCGACATCGTCTACTCCGAGTGGCAGGAGGGCAACCTGGTCCGCACCGACCGCACGACCGGCGGCATCGTCTACATCCAGCCCCAGCCCGAGCCCGGCGACCCGCCCGAGCGTTTCAACTGGGACGCTCCGATTCTGATCAGCCCACACTCGCCGACCCGGATCTACTACGCCTCGCAGCGAGTGTGGCGCTCGGATGATCGCGGCGACAGCTGGAAACCGATCAGCCCCGACCTGACAAGGAACCAGGACCGGATGCTGCTGCCGGTCATGGGCCGCCAATGGAGCTCGACCGCACCGTGGGATTTCGTCGCGATGTCCGCGTACGACACCATCACCTCGCTCGCCGAATCGCCCGTCCAGGAGGGCCTGCTCTGGGCCGGCACAGACGACGGCCTGCTGCAGGTGAGCGGCGACGGCGGCGAAAACTGGAAGGCGATTCCGGTCGGCGACCTTCCGGGCGTTCCGGAAACGGCCTTCGTCAACGACATCAAGGCCGACCTCTTCGATGCCGACACGGTCTACGTCTGTCTCGACAATCACAAGTACGGCGACTTCAAACCCTATCTCATGAAAAGCACTAATCGCGGCCGCAGCTGGAAATCGATCGCCGGCGATCTGCCCGATCGCCACCTGGTGTGGAGAGTGGTGCAGGATCACGTCAAACCGGGGCTGCTCTTCGCCGCCACCGAGTTCGGGGTTTTCTTCACGGTCGAAGGCGGCGGGAAATGGGTTCGGCTCCCGGGTGGCGTGCCCACGATCGCCTTTCGCGACCTCGCCATTCAGCGGCGAGACAACGACCTCGTCGGCGCTTCCTTCGGACGCGGCTTCTACGTGCTCGACGACTACACGCCGCTGCGCCAGATCAGCGACGAGGCGATGGAGCAGGCGGCCCTTCTCTTCCCTGTTCGAAATGCCCCCTGGTATTTCCAGCGCCGGCCGCTCGGCGACGACGGCCAGGCCTCGCAGGGAGCCGCCTATTACATAGCCGACAACCCACCCTTCGGAGCGGTCTTTACCTATCACCTCGCGGATGGTCTGAAATCACTCGAGGAACAACGGCGCGAGGGGCAGAAGAAGCTCGAAAAGGAGTGGAAGGACACCCCCTACGTCGGCTTTGACGAGCTCGAGCGCGAGCGGCGGCAGCCAAAAGCCGCCATCCTGCTCACGGTTCGTGACAGCGAGGGCGACGTCGTCCGCACCCTCACGGGCCCGGCCAAGGCCGGCTTCCATAGGGTCGCGTGGGACCTCAGCTACCCAACCACCGCCGCTATCGAGAGAGTCGTGAGTGAGCGCTGGGGAGGCCGCCCCGACCGCGACGACTCGGGCTTCATGGCGCCACCCGGGACCTACACGGTGACGATGTCGAAACGGGTGGACGGTCAGGTGACCGATCTCGCGGGACCGATGGCTTTCGAGGTCGTGCGGGTTTTCGAGGGCGCCCTCGAGGGATCTTCGCCGACCGACGCCGCCGAATTCATGCGACAGGTCGCCGAGCTGCAACGCAGCGTCACCGCGGCCGACGAGGCCATGGAGCTCGCATTCAAAACCGTCGAGGAGCTCGAGAGAGCGCTGGCGCGCTCCACGACCGATCCCGGGACCCTCGACACCGAGCTCGAGGCGCTCAGGCAAAAGCTTTACGAGCTCGACCAGGCCTTGTCCGGAAATCGTACGATCGGTGAGATGGGCCATCCCCAGGTGCCGACCGTTTCCGGACGACTTCGGGTGGCATCCATGAGCGGTGGCATGTCGGACTATGGCCCGACTGCCACCCACCGGCGCTCGTTCGAAATCGCCCGCGAAGAGTTTGCGGAGATCGAGGTCAGCCTCAAGCAACTCCTCGACGACGATCTGCCGGCCCTCGAGGCCAAGATGGAAGCGGCCGGTGTTCCATGGACTCCGGGAAGACCTTTGCCGGAGATTCGCTGAGCACCATCAGCGCGAAGGAACTAGCGCCTGGGGCTCACGCCCCAGGCTAAGCATCTGCCGCCGCTCCGCGGCTCGCTCATAGCGCCAATCACCCGGTCCGAGCCCCCGCAGGGGGCGACAGATGGATAGCCCGGGGTGTAAACCCCGGATCTAGCGCAACATCTTTGATGGCCCCCCGGCCTAAGCCCCGGGTTGCGGGGTGCCTGAGGGGCCTACGCCAGCCCCTCGACGCGGGCGGTCATCTCTCCAACCCGGTCGGAGAGATTGCCGAGCTGATCGCGCTCGCCGGCGAGACGCTCCGATTCCGAGCGCACGAACCGGGTGTAGGGCGCGATGGTTTCAGCGAGGCGCCTCTGCCCCCGCTCGGCCTCGCGATCGAAGTGAGCAGACAGCGCAGCCATCAGCTCCCGGCGCAGGGTCGCAATCTTTTGCTTGAGCTCCGCCTTGGCACGGCGGCGTCGGTGCGGCAAGACAAACAGACCGAGCACGGCCATCAGACCGGCCGCGGTCAGCCCCGTGATATCGGCCGCTGTCGAGCTCGCGGCCAGCGCCACCGCAGCACTGAGGCCAACCGCTCCAACCTCGAGGACCGCAGTCGATGTCACGGCCCTCTGCACGTCCTCCGCCATTCGCCGTGCCTCGCCGGCGCGGTCGTAGGAGGCGAGGCCGTCGCGAGCCGCGCGCCCGACGGTTTCCAGAAGTCGCGCACGGTCGGCCTCGAACCGTCCCCCGACCTCACCCACCATGCGGTCGGCGTGGGCCGCCACCCGACGGTTGACGTGGTTGACGACGTTCTGCCAGTGAGCGAGCTCGGAATCCACGAGCCAGTCGATCAAGGAGTCGACCTTGGTCTCGACCGCCTCCGGAGCTCCCGCAACCACCTCGCTCTCGAACCGCGCCGTGAGATCCGACTTGTCGAAGAGCTTGGGCAGGCGGTTGAGGCGGATGGTGTTGTCGAAGAACTCGGTCCCCCGCTGCTCCATGCCGTGCAGGACATTGTCGATGTCTGACAGGCGGAGCTCGAACTCGTGGCGGACGTCTTCACCCCAGGTCCCAGACTGTTGTTCGATATCATCGATCGTGCGGAGGTCGGCACTCACGAGCTCGAGCCGCCCGTTGACCTTGCCCAGGGTGCCACCGAGCAGATGCGCGGCGACACCGAGAGGGTTGCCGAGCTTGAGCCGCAGCAGCTCGCCGCTGTCGAGAGTGTCACGGAGGAAGGACTCGACGGCCGGTAGACCGCTCGCCGTGCGCGCCGCTTCATCTTCGGCCTCGACCGCCCGCAGGGCGGACACTGGGAAGACCTCAGGGTCGACGCCGAGAAGACGCCCGGCGTTCTTTGAAACGTACGTCACCACCTCGGCCACCTCGTCCTCGGAGCGCAGGATGTCGATCTTGTTGACCACCATCGCCACCTTCTTGCCCCACTGGCGTATGGCTTCGAGAAACACCCGTTCGCTCTCCGACAACGGCCGGTCGGAGGAGGTCACAAAAATCACCAGGTCGGCGCGTGGAACGTAATCGGTGGTCAGGGCCTCATGTGCACGATCAAGGGCGTTGGTGCCCGGTGTATCGACGATCGTCAACTGGCGAAGAGTTTCGACCGGTGCAGTAATCCTTTCGCCGACCGAACCGATCGGTTCGCGCAAGAGCTCGTCGCCCCAAACGATGTGGTGGATCTTCGAGGTCGTCGGAGTGACACCCTCGGCCAGCACTTCCCGGCCGAGGAGGGCGTTGATGAGGGCGCTCTTGCCGGCGTTAAACTCGCCCACCACCACCAGCAGGAAGAGCTCATCGAGCTGGTTCACCGAGTCTGCCAGGGCGCTGAGCTCCCCGGCTGGAGTCTCGCTGCGCTCGAGCCCGGCCTTGACATCGGCCAAGAGCGAGCGCTCGCTCTCGAGAAGCTCCTTCTGGTCAGCGTTCAGAATCGGTTCAAGCACGTGGGCATCTTAGCGCGAACACGAGGGCTTGAGGCGTGGGACTTGAGGCCTGATGTCTCGATCACCACACCCATAAGCCCTCACGCAATGGGCTGGGTGGGCGGGCAAGCCCCAAGCCACGGGTCTCAAGCCTCAGTATCCTGCTGCCATCCCGTCCTTCCTCGACTCCGTGGCGCCGGCGAGGACCCCGGTCTCCGGGTCGCGGTGGATGAGTTGGTAGCCACCAAAGGCCACCGGGTTGGTCTCCTGGATCGTGTGGCCCCTTCTTTCGAGGTCGCGGTAGACCTCGGGCGGCAGGCCCTTTTCCAGGTGGAGGACGCCACCCGAAGTCATTATCGTGCCCGTCGGCTGAGACGATCCTTCGTGGTAGAACCTCGGCGCGTCCCCGGCCTCCTGGAAATTCATTCCGAAATCCACCAGGTTGACGACAATCTGGACGTGCCCCTGTGGTTGCATGCCGCCCCCCATCAGACCGAAGGCGGTGTCCGGAGTCCCGTTCCACCCCATGAAGGCCGGGATGATCGTGTGGAAGGGCCGCTTGCCGGGCTCGAGGGCATTGGGATGCTCTGGGTCGAGACTGAAGAGGGCGCCCCGGTCCTGGATGCCGATTCCGACGTCTGGCACCACGTAGCCGGACCCGAAACCGGTGTAGTTGGACTGGATCAGCGACACCAACATGCCGTTTTTATCCGCCGTCACCAAAAAGGTGGTGTCGCCGTGGTCGAGCGCGGGGTTGCCGGGCTCGACGGTCTTGGCGGCCCGTTCCATGTCGATGAGCTTCGCCCGCTCGGCGGCGTAGCCTTTGTCGAGCAGTCCCTCGACCGGGACGTCGACGAAGGACATGTCCGCGTAATAGCGGGCGCGATCTTCAAACGCGACCTTTTTGGCCTCGATCATCAGGTGCCAGAAATCAGTGCTGTCCCGCCCCATGGCCGCAACGTCGAAGCCCTCGAGGATGTTGAGCATCTGCAGTGCCGCCAGGCCCTGCGGGTTGGGCGGCAGTTCCCAGATCGTCAATCCCCGATAGGTCGTCGAGATCGGCTCGACCCACTCGCTCGTGTGGCTTGCAAAATCCGCCATCGAGAAGAATCCCCCGACCCCGTTGGAGAAGGCGATGATCTGCTCGGCAATTTCACCCTTGTAGAAAACATCGCGGCCACCAGCCGCGAGGCGATCGAGCGTGTGGGCGAGAGCCGGGTTGGCGAAGATCTCGCCCTCGGCCGGCGCCTTGCCACCAGGCATGAAGACCTCGGCGAAACCCGGCGTGTCCTTGAAGTGGGGGACGCTGCGCGCCCAACCGCCGGCGATCACCTGCGGCACCGGCGCCCCCTCGCGTGCGAGCTTTGCCGCCGGGGCCAGAAGGTCCTTCATCGGCAATCGGCCGAACTTCCCGTGGAGCTCGAACCAGCCGTCGGCACATCCCGGAACCGTCCACGAATAGACCGAGTAAACCGGGATGGTGCCGTCTTCTTCCGCGGGCACCTTGTCGATCGACAACGACGCCGGCGCGCGGCCGGAGGCGTTGAGCCCGTAAAGCTGCTCGGTCTCGGGGTCCCAGACCATGGCGAAGAGATCCCCACCGAGACCGTTTGCGGTCGGTTCCAGAAAACCCAGGGCTGCGTTGACGGCGATGGCGGCGTCCACCGCCGAGCCCCCCGCCTTGAGCACATCGAGGCCAACCTGAACCGCCAACGGGTGGGCGGCGGCGACCATGCCATGGCGGGCGTAGGTCACCGACCGGGTACCGAAGGCACGGCCCTCTGGACGATCCGCGGCCGATGCAACCGTAGCTGCGGCAACGAGCAACACGGCGACAAAAACACGATGCATGGCGACCTCCGCTGGCCGCCCATGTTACTCCATCTGGAGAGCCTCAAACGCCTTCGAGGACGACCTCTTCGTACTCGAGCTCGAAGCGGTGCTTGTGCTTGGCCTCCTCTCCGGCAAGGGAGGTGAAGACGGCGGCCAGATTGGGGTCATCGGTCGCCTCGGCCAGCCCTTTGTAAAGCTTCTGGGCTGCCTGCTCCGCCTTGATCGCGACGATCAGCCCCTCGGCATAGGTCAGGGCGGCAGTGGGCTCGCGCTCGACCAGGTGTTCGGCGATGCCGAGGTCCTGCACCTGGTGAATGGTCAGGGCCGGCAGCTCGCCTGCCTTGATGCTCTCGAGGTGGCGTCGGTGACCATCCTCCTCCTTTGCAAACTCGAGGAAAACCTCCCGCATCCCCGGGCGATTCGCCAGATCCGCAAGATCGTTGTAGAGCGCCGCAGCCTCCTCTTCCCTGGAGATGGCATAGTCGAGGATTTCGTCGATATCGGCGAAGCCCATTTCGTCCCCCTGTTCCACTCTGTATTGCCGAGAGTCGCTAGGCTCAAGTTACGTCCCGGCGGCGGGTTTCGCAAGCCAGTGCTCGTCACTGCTACCATGACCGCTGAGATGCAGAACGGATCAATACTCGTCGATATCGCCAGGGACCTTGGCGAGAACGTGGGCCGCCTCAGGTTCACGCCTCCGGTGACCCACGTTTACAACCCGCTGGATTACGCGTGGCAGGCTCACAGTCAGTACCTCGAGCGGTATGGCGATGGACCCAAGGAAGTCCTTTTCCTCGGTATGAATCCCGGACCCTGGGGAATGGCTCAGACCGGCGTACCCTTCGGTGAAGTCGGCGCCGTGCGTGACTGGCTCGGAATTGATGCCGAGATCCGGCGGCCGAAACACGAGCACCCGAAGAGGCGGATCATGGGCCTCGCCTGCGCCCGTTCCGAGGTCAGCGGCGGCCGGCTGTGGGGATGGGCGCGCGACGTGTTCGGCACTCCAAAGCGTTTCTTCGAACGATTCTTCATCGCCAACTATTGCCCTCTGGCCTTCCTCGAGGAGAGCGGCCGAAACCGTACCCCGGACAAATTGCCGGCAGCGGAAACAGAGCCTCTTCTCGATGTCTGCGACCGTGCGCTCCGACGAACCGTCGAACATCTGCAACCCGAAATGGTTATTGGCATCGGGGCCTTCGCCGAAGCGCGCGCCCGGGCCGCGCTTGACGACATCGAAATTGCCATTGGACGCATCCTCCACCCGAGCCCTGCGAACCCTGCCGCCAACCGCGGCTGGAGCGAGCGTGCCACCGTCGAGTTGCGAGAGCTGGGCGTGACCCTGCCCTGAGATCGAGACCCCGATTCCCCTTTGGGGCTGGTTTTTCGCTATTCTGTCTTCACGGAGTTGTCATGCGCTGGAAATATTCGTGCCCCCATTGCGAAGCCCCGCTCAACCCGGAAAAACGGGTGGTGTTGCAAGCCGAATGCGGTGATCGCCGGTTCCTCGCCGGACTTCATCCCCAGCCCGGCAACTACGAAGTCGAGCTGCCGCCCGGTGAGGAGATGTCCCCTGGGAGTCGCTGGGAGTTCTTCTGCCCGGTATGCGAGAAGAGCCTGGTTTCCGAGCTTTCCGAGGATCTCTGCGCCCTCGACGTGACAGCACCGGGGGACACGCACCGGGTCTACTTTTCGCGCATCGCCGGCGAGGAGGCGACTTTTGTGGTCTCGGCTGAAGGCCTGCTCAAGGACTACGGCATCCACACCGACCGGTACCTCGAGCGTCTCGTCCACGCGAAGTACATGCGGTAAAAGCGCGCAGCTCGTTCTGATCCCGATCCCGAAAAGCGTATTCTCTACCGATGAACATCGCGGTACTGACTTCCGGTGGGGTGGACTCCTCGGTTGCGCTGATGCGTCTGGTCGAGGAGGGCGGACACGACCTCTCCGCCTTTTACCTCAAGATCTGGCTCGAGGACGAGATGGCCTTCCTCGGCTCGTGCCCGTGGGAGGAGGATCTCGAGTTCGTGCATTCGGTCTGTGACGCCACGGGAGTGCCGCTCGAGGTCGTTTCGCTCCAGCAGGAGTATCTCGGCACAGTGGTCGCCTATGCCCTTTCGGAGCTCGAGGCCGGCCGCACACCGAGCCCCGACGTGCTGTGCAACCGGATGATCAAGTTCGGTGCGTTTGTCGATCGCATTGGTGACCGCTTCGAGCGAGTCGCCTCGGGCCACCACGCCCGGGTCGAAGAGCGGAACGGTCGTTTTCATCTCTTGCGCGGTGCCGACCCGAAAAAGGACCAAACCTACTTTCTGTGCCAGCTCGCCCAGGAACAGCTCGCGCGATGTCTCTTCCCGATTGGTGATCTCACGAAAGCGCGGGTCCGGGAAGAGGCACACCGCTTCGGGCTTGCCAACGCCGATCGACCCGACAGCCAGGGCATCTGTTTCCTCGGTCGCGTCCCCTTCGACGACTTCGTGCGCCACCACCTCGGCGATCGTCCCGGAGAAATCCGCCGAGCTTCAACCGGAGAAGTCCTCGGTTTGCACCACGGAACGTGGTTCCACACCATCGGCCAGCGCCGCGGCCTTGGTCTCTCCGGTGGACCGTGGTACGTCGTCGGCAAAGACCTCGGCGACAATCTCATCCTGGTTGCCCATGCTGACGAGCTTGCCGACTACGCCCACCGCCTCTTTCGGATTGCCACACCGCACTGGATCGCCGACCCGCCGAAACGGTCCGACCTGACAGTGAGGATCCGCCACGGCGAACGTCTCGACGCGTGCTCCATATCTTCCGGCAGCGACGGATCGACGACCGTGGAGTTTGGCAACACCGCCGACCCCGGGATCGCACCCGGCCAGTTTGCGGCGCTCTACGATGGGGAGGAGTGTCTGGGCGGCGGCGTGATCGAGTAGGGCCGCACCAGGTAGGCACTCCGTGCTTCGACGGGCATGGTGCCACTCTTCGTATTGTTCGCGAGCAACGCGTCACCGGATCGAGAAGCGAAACATTCGAACAATGCGAAGAGTGGCACCGGCGTCATCGATGCCCCGACGCGCGTCTCGCCCTCGCCACACCTGAAACCTTTTTGGGAATGATACGTAGGATCATTATCAACAACCTCCTTCGGCCGGCGGCCCCGGACCCCCCGCGGGGCCGTCGGCGTCTCCGCCCACCCATCCAGTAGCCAGTACCGAACCACCCACCCAGTGACGAGTGATCAGTTCCTGTCTGCGATGCACCACTGGTTACTTGATTGCTGGGCGGGTGGGAGACGACGTCAGTCGTCGAGGGAAGGTTCAATGCCGAGGCGGTGGATCATCTCGTTGAGGGTAGTGGGGCTCAGCTTGAGGAGCCCGGCAGCGCGCCGCTGGACGCCGCCCGACCGCTTGAGAGCCTCGCGGATGAGATGTTCCTGGAACTCCGCCACCGACGCGCGAAAATCGGTGCCGCCGGCTGGGAAAACGGTCATCGCCTGTTTCGAAGAAGGCTCGTTCCGTACCACCTGGGGCAGCTCGTCAATCTCGATCGAGTTGCCCCGGCACAGCACGACCGCCCGCTCAACGGCGTTTTCGAGCTCCCGCACGTTGCCCGGCCAGTGATAATCGGACAGAGCGTCCATGGCCTCCGGCGAAAAACCGTCGACCGCGCGTTGATTTTCCTCGCTGTAAATCCGCAGAAAGTGGGTCGCCAAGAGGGGAATGTCTTCGCGCCGTTCGCGGAGAGGCGGCATTTCGATGGTAATAACGTTGAGGCGGTAGTAGAGGTCCTCGCGGAATTCGCCGTTTTGAACTTTCTGCCAGAGATCGGTGTTGGTGGCGGCCACCAGGCGGGCGTCCACCGCCTTGGCTTCGACGCTGCCCACGCGACGGATCTCTCGTTCCTGGATCACCCGCAGCAGCTTGGTCTGAGTGTCCATAGAAATCGTTCCGACCTCGTCGAGAAAAAGGGTGCCGTTGTGGGCGGCCTCGAACAGCCCCTTGCGGGCGTTGATGGCTCCGGTGAAGGCGCCCTTAACATGGCCGAACAGGGTCGATTCCAAGAGGTCGGCGGGAATCGCGGTGGTGTGCACGGGGACAAACGGCCCATCCCCTCGAGGGCTGAGTCGATGGACGGCTCGTGCCACCAACTCCTTGCCAGTGCCCGATTCTCCAACCACGAGAATGGTGGAGCGGGCCGGAGCGGCACGGCGCATGAGCTCGAAGACCTCTTCAATCCGCCTGCTGGTGCCGACGATCTCGCCCATTCCGTCGAGCCGGGTTCGCAGCTCGATGTTCTCGGCCAGCAGCGCACGCCGCTCGGCCGCTCGGTGCACCAGGTGCAGCACCTCTTCGTTCTTGAAGGGCTTCGGGACATAGTGAAAGGCACCCCGCCGCATCGCTTCTATGGCGGACTCGACCGATGAGTAGGCGGTGATCACGACCACCGGCAGGCGGGGATCGAGCTCCTTGATGTCAGGCAGCAGATCGAGACCGGATCGGTCGGGCAGCATCAGATCCAGGAGGACGACGTCGACCTCTTCCTCGCGCAGGATCTGCAGCCCGTCCGCGGCGGTCGTCGCCTGCAGATAGTCAAAGCCGTCGCCCTTCAGGAGCGACCCCAGCACGTCCTGAAGGACTGGCTCGTCGTCGATTACGAGGACGGTTCCGTTTCCTGCCATCGTTGAAGCCTGATCGTTGCGCAGGCGCCGCCGTGCTCCAGATTCTCGAGCCCGATTTCGCCGCCAAGTTGCGCGATCATATCACGCGTGATGGCGAGGCCGAGGCCGGTCCCGCCACGTTCTGTCTTGGTCGTGAAAAATGGTTCGAAGACCTTTTCACCAACCTCTTCGGGCACGCCGGGCCCGGAATCTTCGACCCGGATCTCGGCCCAATCGGTATCTCCTTCGACGAAGAACCGAACGACGCCGTCAGGCGGCGACGCCTCGATGGCGTTGCGGACCAGATTCCCGATTGCAAGTTCCAGCGGCCCGACAGATGCCCACACCATCACCGGCTCTCCGGCCTCCGACACCTCGAGCCTCTCCTCGGCGCCCAGAGACCGCGCGGCGTCCTGAGCCGCTCGCACGGCGACTGTGGCCACATCGAGAACCATTCGACTGTCAGTTGAATCACGCACCATGGCGCGCAGATTGGAGACGATCCGCGAAACGCGAAAGCTCTGGTCAACGAGCTTCGAGACAACGGTTGCCCGGGGATCGTCCTCCGGCGTCATTTTCCCGAGCATCTGAGCAAATGACGAGATTCCGGTGAGAGGGGTATTGATCTCGTGCGCGAGACCTGAGGCGAGACGGCCAAGGCCGGCGAGACGTTCCTGCTCGCGCATCCGGTCCTGAAGATCACGCAACTCGCTGACGTCCTGAAGCACGACTACCCTGCCGTTGAAGCTGCCGCTGTCGAGCTCGAGGACCGACACCGCCAAAATGACCCTCCGTGGAGGATCGGAGAACGTGCGGGCTTCGGTATTGACCGCGTGGACAGGGAGCTCGCCGCGCCATTCCTCGGGCAGGTCGACCAGGCTCCCGAGACCGAGACCGACCAGCGCCCCCGCTTTTCGGCCGAAGATGCCGGCGGCCTGCCTATTGGCCGAAAGGATGTGGGCCGCAGCATCGCAGACCAGAATCGCCGCGGCCGAGGACTCGATGATTCGCTGGGTATTGGTGTGGAGGATCCGATACTCTTCGGCCTGGTGCCGGAGGTCGTCCAGATATCGTGCGCTTTCCAGGGCGAGCGCTGCTTGGGCGACAAATGTGGCAACCACCTCCTCTCCCTCCGATCCGAGGGGAAAGACCCCACGACGTAACCCGAGGTACAGCAGTCCGTGCACGATCCCGACGCGCTCGAGCGGCACCCGCACGGCATAGCCGAGTGTCGCCAGAGGGGCTTCGTACTCTCCGGGAAAATCCGTTTCGGGAACCTTCCCGGGCAGCCGCATCGGCAAAAGATCCTCGTCACCCGTGATGCGCTCGAAGCTCTCACCGGGAGTGAGCAAATAGGTCGCCACCAGATCGAACGCGAGACCTTCAGTCAATGTTTCCGACAGTCTTATGAGGACCTCGCGCGGGTCGGTCACCCGCGCCAGCTCACGACTTGCCCCGGTGAGCAACGACCGGGGCGCTGGCCGCCCCTGGTGGAGCCACTGATCGAGGAATCGCTCGACCCGCAAGCGAACCGGTTGTAACAGCACCACCAACAGAACGCCGGTGGCGAAAGCAAAGAGGTTACGGAGTGAACCCAGACCACCTGCGTATCTCAGGAGAAGGTGATTCGTGAGGGCGAAGATGAAGCCGCCGGTGACGACTACCAGAGTCGCCGAGAGAGAGTCGCGACTGATTGGCTCGAGATCCCACAGGCGGTGACCCTTGAGTGCCGCCACCCAGGTCAAAGGAATGGCGCTGATTGGAAAGACCGCAAGCCATGAAAACGGCTCGAACGGAATACCAACCCATCGCGGGATCATGACCAGCACGAGAAACGGCGCCAGACCGACGAAGAGCCCGAGGGCGGCCCACTCGATCTGGCGCCGGATGCGCACCTCCCGGCCCGCCGTCCGCCAACGCCAGATCTGGAGGATGACGCCAAATATCATCGATGACACGAAGAGGACCCTGAGCAGCGATGCCACGGCCGGCCACCATGCTTCGGCGTCCGCGAAGAAGACCGTCACCGCGGAAACTGCCGTAGCCGTCAGGGTCAAGAGGTCCCACATCCGCATCGACCGGTCGCGCTCGGGGAAGATAGCGAAGAACCTTACGATCAGGAACGGCAGGGCCGCCCCAACGCCGCGTCGAATGATCTGGAAGAGGAGTTCGGCGGAGGCGATGCGGTTGGGGACTGCTCCGAGAATCAGCGCCGCAACAGCGAGCAACAAAAAGGTCGCCGCCTCTCTTCTTCGGGTGCCCCACACCGCAACAAGTGCGCAACCCAGCCCGAGAAATCCGACCGCGGTCCGCGCGAGATAGACCGAGTTGAATTTTGGCGGAGGCGAGCGGAACCGACGCACCGAGATGGTGCCGTCGGCACGGCGAATCCTTAGATCGTGTTCTTCCCCGCCGGCGAGCATGAACGCTGGATCGTCCAACCGTTGAATCGATACACCATCGACCTCGATCACGGTGTCGCCCTCGATGAGACCCGAGGCCTCGGCGGTCGACCCGGTCGGGACCTCGTTGATCACCAACCCCTCCTCGACCCAGGAAACCGGAAAGTCGAGGCGATAAAAGCTCCGTACCGTGCGAATCAGGGATGTCCCTGACACGATCACGACAAAGACGGCGATCAAAGTCAGAAGAATGCGTTTCGTACGCATCACACAAGTATAGGCACAACAGTACGATATGGGCTCGAAAAATGGCTCAGTCGTCGAATTGCCGAGACGAGCCCTTCGTCTCCATTCCCAGAGGTCCTTTCACCACGATACGAGATTCAAGATACAGGATCTGCCCACCCACCCCGAGGGGGAGAGACCATTTTTGATCTTGCATTTTGGATATTGCATCCATCAATCGGATACTGGAGCGGGCTGCGTCAGGGAAATAGACGGGGCAGCTACCGGAGAAATTCAAGCACCAAGGGCGCGATCGCTGTTTCCGACCTCGTATGGTCGATCAACTGTGATGACGCCGGCAAGGAGCATGTCCCTGACTGCGAGACCAATCTGTCCCCGACTGAACGGCAGCAGCTCGGTCAAGAGCCCCCATCCACACGGTTGGGCAGAAAGCTGGTGCCAGATCTGTTCGACAAGATCGGAATCGGGCTCCGAGTTCCATACCAGATGTCCGGCAGATGGGCGAAGGAAGGCGGTCTCCGGAACTGTAACCGCGAAGTGAGCGAATTCGTCCTGAATTCGCGCCGCCTCGATGAGCAACGGCTGTAACGGGAGGTACTGATCGGTTTCAGCTGGTGACGACAGGTTCGAAAACCTGAAGGTCCCCTGTTGCGGTGGTGAGTTCAAGATTTCCAGAAACGCCTCGGGGCCGGCGAGATTTCCGCAGAGGATGCGTCCGATCATCTTGCCCCGGGTGTGGATTGCGCCGAAGGTGTTGCCCTCCTGGTCGTTCACCTCGAGCACCCCTGTGGCGCCCGACTCGACGACGGTCTGGAGGATCGCCGGAAGATCGAAGTGCTCGAGCTTGCCGCGGAGATTGCTCCCGCTGTGCGCGCCGAGGTTGGCCACGGTCCCTTCGAGGCGCCGCGCCAGGCTTTGCAGATAGTGGAGAGCGAAATCTCGCGAGGTATAGAGTTGACGAAGCAAGACTGGACGCGGCCACTGCAGAGTGGTCCCTCCCTCGGGAAAGTGGGCCATGGAGTTGAAGGCGGTGCCGGTGAGGACCTTGGCCTCGGACATCGTCGATCCCGCTCCGATATAGGCCACCGGTTGCAGCCCGATCTCCCGGCTCTCCTCTCGACAGATCTCGACCACGCCATCAAGCACCAGGTAGAGGGCCGCCGGCACCTCACCGGGGCGAAAAAGCACACCCCCGGCCGGTTGCACATCAACCCCGCCGAGTCGTGCCAAAGACATCTGCTCGTCAGGGGGCATACCGTGAAAAAATGGGCAATCCCTGATCGCCCGCACGAGATCCTCGAAGAGCATTTCGA
The DNA here is from genome assembly GCA_964423595.1 of uncultured Thermoanaerobaculia bacterium. GTDB lineage: Bacteria > Acidobacteriota > Thermoanaerobaculia > Thermoanaerobaculales > Sulfomarinibacteraceae > Sulfomarinibacter. The sequence continues at coordinate 76,516 of CAYRFI010000001.1, forward strand.
ATTTGTATCACAAATCGCCCTGATGTGTTCAACCGATGACCAATTCAGAGGGCTGGCGCCCCAGTATTTTCGCTGAAACCCACTCTCGGTCAGCCACCAGATACAATGGGGGGATGGCACGCGACGAGAAGACCGCGGATGCTTTCCGGCAGGTGCTGCAGGAAGAGCTCCGCAACCCCGTCTATCTGACGCAGACGGAGGTTGACGGCGGTTGGTGCGATCTCTTCCCCGTGCTCGCGGCGTCGCTACCCGCCCCATTCCCCATCTTCGGGCGCGACGAAGAAAAGGTCGTCACATGGGGCTATCCGTTGCTCCTCTCGGAGGGGGTGCTCAAGCTGCGACGCGACCTCGAAGCCCTGGTCGAAGCCGAGGCGGAGTACCGACTTCGCTCGCAAATCGGTGACGGCGACGACAAGCAGCGGATGATGACCCACCGTGACCGCTACCACAGGTCCATTTCTGCAACCTTGGAAAACGTCGTCATGAACGACTACCACCGGGGGCTGGTGGATCTCTTTCTTCTCTTTCACACAGGCGAGGTCACGCGGGCCCTTGCAAAGGTGTCAAAGGCGGTCAATGGGCCGTATTCCGGCCCCGTGCGAGATGATGGCTACGACATACGCCAGGCCATCGCCACGGTCATCGCCGATCTCCTGCGACGTGCCGCGCTGACTGCAGTCGACCATCTCAAACAGCTGGCAAGGGTGCAGGTCACCCCTGCTCTTACCCCACTGCTCGGTATCATCTGCCAGGACCAGTTGCTCCTCATCGATTCCCGTCCGCCGCAAGAGCTCTCTCAGCTCAGCTCGTATATGCAGGCGCGATTTCGACAGAAGGCCGAGGCCGTGGTCGAAGCCAACAACGAGGTGCTCGAGCGCCTCCGCGATCTGGTGGCACGAAGACCTGAGGTTGGCAGTCTCCTCCGGCTGGCGGTCGGCTCGAGTCTCAAGCTCGATCGACCTGAGTCCTTGCTTGAACCAAAGCTCTTAGACGCCATCCAAACCGCCGGACTCGCGGACACTCTGCACCTTTCGGTGATGCAGATCGACCTCCTGCACGACCTCGGTCTCCGGCTCAAGACGTTCGAGCTGCTCGCCGCATTGAGAAGACGCATACTGCCCATGCAGCGACAGGGAACAACCCTCGTGCTCAAGGGACGCTCCTCGGCGACACCAATTGCCAAGACCACCCGCCCCTACGATTTCACTGCGCCCGGCGTCGTCGACTCCTCGGTCCGCCGTTTCGGGCTGATCTACGATCTTTCGAACTTCACCACCGTCCTCGAAGAGGTCCGCAAAGCCGGGCGGATGGCCGAAGAGCGGGCGCTCCAATTCATGTATGTGTTTCAAAACCGCCTCGAGGCGATTCGCCTACGGCGTCGTCTGACCTTCGAGAAGTTCCTCGGCGACGGCGCTTTCTACACCTCACGGCGAGCCGTTCGGGTGATTGCGGCAGCGTGCGAAATCCAGCAGGTCTACGAGCAGCTCCGAAACATCGGCTTCCCGTTCAATCACGGCGTTCGCATCGCTCTCAACTTCGGCGTCTACCGCCTGCTTCCAATGTTGCATCCGGGCCCGGAGGCGAAGAGATTCGAGTTCTTCGGTCACGGCATTGTCGAGCTTGCACGCCTGACCACCGGCAAGAGCGCGCGCGAGGTCTCCGACATCGCCGAGTTTCTCGTTCATTCCGGCTATGACCCCGGGGAGGTCGATCTCTTCCTGTCACCGTTGGCCTCTGTCCGCAGCGGACAGGAGCAGATCTCGACCCGATCGTATGCCGCCACCATCGACGGTCATGGCGAACTGGTCAACGAGGGCATCGTCGTCGCGATGCCATTCATCGAGGAGCTCGAGCTCGAGATGGAGATTTCGACTCTTGAGGTGACGACCTTCGACAGCCTCCGATGGGTGTTTTTCCCCGTTGATCCAGGAATGCCCGACACCCTGTATGTTGGCCTCCGTTATCTCGGAGTGGCCCGGCTCAAGGGTCTTCCACCCCAGGAGTTGGCGGAAGCGATCGTGTTGACGCAGACGCCGGAGGATCGCGAGGAGATCCCGTTCAAGGGTTCGCTTGTCGGCATTCTCCGTCACCACACCCAGGGCGCCCAGTCGCCGAGGGACGACTCGCCGACCACGGAAGAGACCATCGAAACAAATCTCCTGGTCATCACCTACCTGCTCGAGGATGGAAGGAGAAAGTGGATCTTCGGCGAATACAGGGATTCGGACGACGTTCTCCTGCACGCGATTCAGGTGCCCATTCAAACACCGGAGCTCAAGCCCGGGGAACCGATGGAAATGTGGCTCTTCCGTAATCGATTCGAACTCGCCAGGATTTACGAAAGCCTTCGGCGCGAGTCCGCAGGCATGGCGACCCCCCTGGCCACCCTCCGCAGCCGCCCGGGATATCTGGCGTGTTTCCTGGCGGCTCCGCATCGGGCCCTGGGATAGAGGGCTTTACGGCTTTACGGCTATCAGGCGCCGTCTTCGCCCGATGCTGGATGCTCGATGCTGGACTCTCGATCCGCCCACCCATCCAAAAACACGAAGACGGATACGCGCACGGAACTCATTTCTCAAGCGCTTCTTCGAGGATCTTCTGATAGCTCTTGAAACGGTGCTCGGCGATCTCGCCCACTTGAACTCCTGCGAGGACCGCGCAATCCGGTTCGTGGTCGTGGGTGCAATCGGGAAAGCGGCAGTCGCGGCTCCGGCTCGCAATCTCCGGAAAGGCCGCATCGAGCTCCTCTCGTGTGGCCTCCCACACTCCGAACTCTTTGAGACCCGGAGTGTCAACCACGAATCCCCCGTATGGCAACGGCATGAGCTCGGCAACCGAGGTGGTGTGCTTCCCCTTGCCAGTGCCTTCCGAAAGCTCACCCACCTTGAGTCGAAACCCGGGATAGACCGCGTTGAGAAGCGACGACTTGCCGGCGCCGGAGGGACCACAGAAGAGAGTAGTGCGATCCACCAGCATCCGCTTGACAACCCCCAGGCCCCAGCCGGTGCGCGCTGATACCAGGAGCACGCGATTGTCGAGGTGAGAATAGGCCGGCAGCCATTGTTGGACCTCCTCGAGCCCCTGGTCGGTCTTGTTGATCGTAATGACCGCTTTGATTCCCGCCAAACGACATGCGACCAGGAAGCGATCCAGGAGACCCGGTTTGGGCGCCGGTTCGCGGGCAGCGAAGACAAGCAGGGCCTGGTCGACATTCGCCACCAGTATCTGGGCGCGGTTCTTCGACGGTGCCTTGCGAAGAAGGCAATTGCGGCGAGCGTTGACGGCGGTAATGACTCCGTTCTCGGCCCGCATCTCCACGGCCACCGAATCACCGACGACCAGGCGAGCTGCTGTCGGCGTTCCGCCCTCCCAGTTGAGGCGTCGCCGAGACGCAACCACGAGGGTCTCGTCTCCGACTTGCACTCGGACCAACGGGCCGTGCATTGCGATGACTGTGCCGTCGAGAATTCTCATGTCGGCGGAGAGTATAGCTAACATCAAGGGCTTCTCAGAATGAGGCGTTCTCGCTTAGCCCGCATTATTCATGAGGTCTCGTCGCGAGGGCGGCGAGGTGCCATTCCCCGTGGGGTTTGCGACCTGAGGGGCGCGGACGCGTACTTGACGGTACGTGGAGCACCCCGAGGCGAGAAAACACCGCGGGGTGTTGTGCATCGTCGCCCGCAGTAGAGACTTCATGAATAATGCGGGTTAGCTCTGATGCCACCGGCCGTCGACGTGAGGGGTCATGAGTCAAGAGTCAAGACGGGCCCGATTATTTCGAGCCTTGAGGCTGCATATCCGACACACCCTTCACTTTTAACTCTTGATACGTAACCTGTTGCGGCCACGCGCCAGCGAGAACCAGACGCGCTGAACGAGCTACTCCGTAACGCGCTCCAGCCGTGGGGGGCGGGTGGTCAGCTCGTCGATTGCCTGACAGAAGCGCGCGAAGGCTCGGTAGTTCTCCGGCGCGACCGTCTGTGCGGGCAGCTCGACGCGCAGCACCGACCGCTGGGTACCATCGACCGGCTCGAGCGTCTCGCTGACCGATCCCCACTCGGCATCGAGTCGTCGCGGATGCCTCTTTATCGGCGCCCATCCAGGCGGTGGCACGAGGTCAAGCTGGATTCTGCGCTCGATCGGCACCCGTATCATCACGGGATAGATGCGCTCCGGCAGGCGCGCCAGCATCGGCACCACCGGGTTGGCGAGAATCAGGCTTCGACACACGAGCTCGCCGTCCTCCGCGTCACACGCACCGGGAACGGTGATATCGAGATGGATGGTCGCGCCATCCTCGGTCTTCTCGATTTCGCCATCGACCGTATCGGCTCCAGAAAACATGGAAAGTGCCATCTGCCGGTAGACCATACCGACCTGATCCTCCGGAACGCTCTCCACCCTTTCGAGAAGCCTGGCGGCCTGACCGCCCCGAAGCGGCATGGTGAAGGCTATGTGCGCGCCACCATCGGCGTCGACGGTCGCGCGCACGGCAAACTCGTCGACCAGATCCGGGTTGGAAAAGGTCGGCAATTTTTCGATGCGCACCACCGGCTGACGGGGATTGGAAAGCGGCAACACCAGTCCGTCACTTCCCTGGAAAAGGACATGGATCGAGCCGACCCCGCGGCGTTCCTCGCGGCTGTCAAACCAGATCTCGTCACCGCCATGGGTTACGCGCAGCAGAGCCACCGGAAAGGCGTCGAGCGTCGGCACCTGGAGACGTTGATCTCGGTCGGTCCAGGGTCGGGTCAGGACAAGGTCGACATCCCACCCCGCCTCCACGAGCACGGCGGCGACGATACCGAGGCGGTTGCCGCGGCGGCGGCTGAAGCTTTCTCCGGCTGTTTCTGCCACCGAAATCTCAGCGTCCCCCCTGTCAACGGTTTCCACCAGCGCATCGACCAGAGATTCGAGCTGCTCCTCGGGCGTCTCGCCGACCAGTACCTCCCGCTCCCACGCCCGGAGCTCCGGCGACGATCTCAGGATCGGCAACACCCGGTCGCGCACGGCGTCACCCACGTCCTGCCAGCTGACCCCGAATCCGTAGTTGAGCCATGGCATCAGGTCCTGGGCGGGTGGAGCGAAGGGTTCGGTCGGCATCGGCGGCACGTCCTCCGCCCGCCAATACAGCATCCGCAGGCCCTGCCACTCCTTCTCGCTGCGTTCCAGCCCCTCGAAGTTGCCGTCCACTTGAATATCCACCTCGGGCGGCACCAGCAGGATGTACTCGGAAAGACCGAAGGCGCGGTCGGGATCGGCAAAACGGTAGATGTAGGGCGGCAGGTGACCGTCACGCGATGCGCCCGTGGGACCGACCCAGGCCACATACTCTTCCTCGACCACGTCACCGGGTTCGACATCCGAGAGGGTGATACTGCCCTGACCCGGCTGGAGATCGCTCGGCACCACGAATTCGCCATCCGGTTTGAGGACTCTGATCTTGAAAACGTGGGCGTCCGGCAATGGCTGCAGCATCGACGCTCGCCGCGCACCCACCGGCGTGTTAGCTCGGGTCAGCCCGTGATAGTAGTAGATGCTCGACCCGTCAGCGAATATCCGTTCCACCGCCTGGTCGAGAAGCAGCACAGCATCGACGTCTGCTCCGAGATCGCGATACTTACCGATGAAGTCGTGACCGTCGACGGCAAAGGGCGTGAAGAAAGGCTCGCTCCCGTTGCGCCACGACAACGTCAGGAGACGAAGATTCGATGGGTTCCGCTCGAGGGCGCCAGCGAGCGCAACATCCAGCGCCCCGCGGTCTTCGCCAGCCAACAGCAATCCGAGCTCGTCGAAGATCCTGAGATCTCCCCATCGATTCCGTGCCTGCTCGAGCTCAGTGCGAGCAGCCTCGACATTTCCGTTCTCGAGGAGGAGGGTCACCAACTGGACGTCGAGATCCGGGTCCAGAACTTCCGGTGCCAGACTTGCGGTCGCGGCCGCTGCTTCACCGACAAGACAGCTCGATGCCATCTGACCAATCCACCGAGTCTCGATCGGGGTCGCAACGGCCAACGCGCGCAGCAGGGATCCCCGTTCACGCCACCGTTCGAGAGAGGCCAGGACCTCGAGCTGAAGATCGGTAACGGCAAGAGAACCCGGGAGGTCCGCTTCCAGCTGAGTGAGACCCTCCTCGGCTTCGCGCACCCAGCCCCTCCTGACCGTCTCACGGACCCAGGCTCGCAGTACGCGTGAATCGTTGGGGTAGTCGGTTACCAGTTGATCGATGATGTTTTCAGCGTCCTCGCTGCGTCCCTCACGTATCGCTATCGACCGCTCCAAGAGGCGCGAACCTGGAATGCCGCTCGCCTCCCTGAGGAGCTGACTGATGTTGCGAGCGCGATCAACTCCAGGCACCCCATTATCAGTCGCTATGAAATGGCGGGCCAGGGCAAGTGCCACCCACGGATTATCGGGATCGACCACACGGGCGCGATCAATCCACCGGTACTCGTCTTCCGGATCGCTGCGACCGCGCGCCAACTGCGCGGCGAGAAGATACTCGGGCACCGGAGCATCCCCGTCCTGGAGGCGCCGCGAGAGCTCGGCGGAGGCAGGCGGCAGCGCGGCAGTGATTTCGGAGGCCGCCCAATTTTCATCAGCTCGATCGACCCTGGTCAGGCTCCTGGTTGGGTGCCCCTGGTCGTCGAGCACGCTGACGCGAACTTTCGGACCATCGGGCGACGCAACCTCCAGCCGCAGCCGGTGCACACCCCGAGCGAGGCGCAGGCGGTACCACGCGACTCCTGGATCTACCTGGCCGCAATATCGACGCTGATCGACCGGGTGCCCGTCGACCTCGAGGTTGTAGCCCCCCCGCGCCTCGACCACCATCCAGCCGGTCGTCTCGGCAGCCACCTGCAAGGTCCACGAAACAAGAAAGACACCGTCAGCCATCATGGCCCGGGGCGGCCCGTGCCACGCGTCGGCGGTCCGCATCAGCAAACGGAACGGACCTGCCGGATCGGACCACATGGTACCGAGAGGCGGCAGATCCGAATCCAGCGGCACCACGTCGCGTTCCAGATCGAGGGTGCTGAAAACACCGAAAGCGCCTGCCATTTCGGCGGTTGCCAGCGCACCGGCAGGAGGACGAGCCCCGAGGCTGGCCGCCACCTGCTCGAGAACAAACCCGAGTTCCGGATCGCGACCGTTGTCGGCGGCCGCCAACACCTCTTCCGGTTCCGGGAGGTCTTCGATATTGGCGAGCCACCAGGAGGCGGCCGCCAAAGCATCGGCACTGCCCGGGTCTGCGGCGATGGTCTGTAAGGCGAGTTCACGCGCGCTGTCGAGATCAAACTCCATCCCCGCCTGCCATACCTCCCACCACCCGGCGTTGACCGTGAGCGATGAAGCACAACAGACGACGATCAGGAGTGCGCGGCGCCACACAGTGATCATGGCGCCTCCAATCGCCGCCCCAGGTGTCGCTCGACCGTCACCAGGAACTCTCGCAATCCAGAGACGTCCCCCGCATCGTAAATCCCTGCCTCAAAATGTAATTGGCCATCGACCCGGTAGCCGTTGCTCAGACTCTTTGGAGTGATCTTCAGCGAACCATATGCGGTGTTCAGCTCGACCTCAGCCGGTGTACTTTTGGGTGGGCGACCGAGATCGACTTCGAGTGTCCACTCGAGGTCGGGTCGCACATCGATCTTCAAAGGCCCGTGACGGGTCCCGCCGGGTACCATCCGCGCCGCCCAATCGAGCTTCCCGGGGTATGTGCCGACGCCCCCGCCGCTCGCCAGCGCGGTCTTTGCGATCGTGCCTTCGATTTCGACGATCGTCGGATCTCGGCCGGGTACCAGCTGCAGCGTGGGGTCCCCGGTCAGCTGTGCCCCGGGAAACTGTTCCTGTAACCAGCGCGCGAACCGCTGCGGGTCACGACTGCCACCAAACCGCCCCCGCCGGACATCGGCCGCTTCACCGGTGTCGCGAGTCTCGATCGTGATCGCTACGTCGGAGGCGTCGCCGGGCCCGAGAGCGAAGCGTATTTTTGTACCCCCCGCACCGACAACCGGCGAGAACTGCGGTCGGCTCTGTGATCCATCGACGACCAGAACAAATGCGCCCTGGTCTATCGATGGCGGTGGAAAAACCGCGTGACCCGTGGCGGTGCCGTCGAGCCACAAGTCGTCTTCGGGGAGATAGACGATTGCGTGGTTGAAAACCTCGAGAACTGCGAGATCGTTGCTGACCGGGCCGAGATCAGCACTCCGAATCATCACCATGCGTGCCGGCACACCGATGACGTCAAGCAGCGCCACCAACAGCGCAGCCTTGTCCTTGCAGTCGCCGATGCGATGGTGGAGCACCCAATCCGCCGAAAAGGGCCGATAACGATGTTCGCCAAACTCGAGCCCAACGTAACGGATATCGTTGGTCACAAAACGATAGAGACGCCTGATTCGATCGAGACGATCGTCGACACCATTGACCAAGCGAAACGCGGTTTCTTCCACCTGCTCCGATATCCGCACCCTCGACGCCACGTGGCGCCCGTACCAATCCGCCAAAGCACCCCACTGCGGATGGTTGGAGTAGACCAGGTAGGGCGTCACCATGAGCTGCGGTGCGGCCGGAACGTCGGACGGGATCGCCGGAAGATCGCGCCATTCCCAACGCAGGCGAACGACACCGGAGTCGTCTTCTTCGCGCACCGGCTCGCCGTCAAGGTTGGCAATCTCCCACTCCGGAAGAACTGCACCCGGACCCACCAACTCGACCTCCATCAACGCCACCGGGACCCCTCGGCCGAGGAGAATCAACCCGCCGTTGTACGGACCGGTCTCGTTGGCCTCGTCGGTCTCGGAGAGAACGTAAGCAACCTCGACGAGGTCTCCGTCTTCAAGCTCGTCAAATTGCAGGACCCTCAGTCGTGTGTCGTAGTAGAGGTTGAATTCGGGCTCTGACAGGCGGGGGGTGTCGCCCTGGCGGGCGCCGATTTCGGAGCCGTCGCGACGCAGGATTCTCGCGCGCAACACGCGCAGGCGTTGATTTTCAGCAACGTGGGCGATCTGTTGGTTGCGGAGCTCGTCAGCGCGAGCCGCATCGGTGATCAAGAACACCTGCTGAACCCTCTCCTCGGTCAACCGCGAGGGCAGGAACTGGATCTGTTGATGGTCGAGGACGACGACGGCTGGCGCTGCCGGCGGCGCCGCGTCAGCCATCCGCCACAGCTCCTCCGGGGAGCGAAGCCAATCGAGGTTTTCACGTTCCTCACCCAGGAGCTCGAGCAATCGCTGGGCGCGTCTATCCTGGGGTCGGATCTCGAGCACACCCCGAGCAAGCTCCGCGGCAGCCGCATCGTCAGCCACCGAGTGTTCGACGCTGGCCAGCTCCATCGTCAAATCGACATCGGTTGGTGAGCGCTCGAGACCGACGGAAAGCATCGACCGGGCTGACTCGACATCACCATCCGCGGCAAGCAGCCGTGCCAGACGGACCCTGGTTTGCGGTGCGTTGGGTTCGCGCTCGAGACGGCTGGACAGGAGTTCCCGCAGCGCCGCCCCATCACCACAGCTCTCTGCGATTTCCTCGTTGAGCTCCATGACGGTGAGGGCACCCGGAGTTATCTCGGTCAATCTCATGACGGCTTCTTCCGCCAGGTCCCAGCGGCGGGCGTCGATGGCGGTTTCGGCAAGACCTGTATTGACACGTACACAATGTGGATACGCGCGGCCCAGGTCTGCCATTTTCGGTACCACCAGCGGACCCCATAGGGCCGCGTCGACATCCAGCATGGCGCCACGAACGACGGCGCCGCCAGTCCGTGCCTCGGAGAGGAGTTTGTGTGCCTCCTCGTACAGCCCGCGTTCCCCGTACCAGGCGGCAAGCTCGAGCCGAGCCCACAGCAGGTCCGGGTCCTCCTGCAACGCCTCGGCAAGGAGGTCCCGCGCCGCCCCAGGCTCGGTGGTGACGAGCCACTCCAAGAGTCGCGCCTCACCCGGCATCTCTGCGCGTGCGTCCCGACACGCGGCGCGCGTGCCGCCACCCCCAACCGGTTCCGGATGCCGGGTCACGAGGAAGGCCGCCAGGGCCATCGCAGCCCCGGGCGTGCCATCGGTACGCGCCTTGCGGATTTCCGAACCGATCGTACGAACGTCAGGCGGTCCAAGATCAATCCCTGAATGCATCGCAGGAGGTTGCCGAAGTTCTCGCACCCCGTCGATCGCAGAGCCGTCAGGCCGGGTGAGGCGCGCGCGAAGCCACCAATGCTCATCCTCCGAAGCGACAGCGATGACCACCGAATTCTCCCCCTGACGCAACCATCCTCCGCCGACGACCTGGTCAGGCGCCCGGTCCAGGGGTTGCGGCGTGGTCACCAGCTCGACGCCGTTCAGCCACACGCGCGCGACCTGCGCCACCCCGATTCGCACCGCCACGAGCTGCTTCCGATCGCTTGAAATCGTTGTCGCCAGGTAGGCCATTTGCCGTTGCGGGGGCCACGCGAGGCCCGACAAGTGCACCCATCCCAAGGGATCGGTGCCCGGTGTCGCCCGCCACTCGAAATCAGCCGTCGGCGGCACCGCAACACGATCGAAGTCGGTGAGCTCCTCGAGCGTCACCGGATCCCGAAACCACCAGGACGTCAATCCGCCCATCGTGCGGAAGAGCTCGCGGGCGGTGCCGTCTCGGCCGCGGTCGATCTCGATTTCGGCTCGCATCAGGCGTATTTCATCCGCCATCAGCGGATCGATCTGGCGCGCGGCGGCCAGCCGGTCGAGGCCACGCTCGGCAATCGTCCAGTCTTCGAGGGTCGTCCGCCAGTTCAACGCAAAGACCAGGTGATGGTAGTCGGCCGGCGTCAAACCATCCGCAACGGCAGCCTCGATATGGCGTTGCACACGATCCTCGATCGGACCGGCGCCGACCGCCGGAGCGAGGCACAGGAGAACCAGTAGCGTGCGCAGATACGCCATCGCTCCTGGCTTGCCGTCCGTCGCGAAAAGGTACGTTGGCGCCCTCATATACCGATCGAGTATGGCAGATCCTTCGATGATCCCGCGCCCGAGTCCGCGTCCGAAAGACTCACCACCAAGGACATCAAGGGAATTCCCCGAGGTTTCTTCTCGCTCATCGGGATGCGATGCTCGGAAATCGAAAGGAACTTCGAGGGATTTCAGGCAGATTCTCCTGAAAACCCTGAAAATACTTGGTGGCCTTGGTGTCTTGGAGGTGAAAACGGGTGGGCGGGGGAAAGTTATCCGCTATCCTGCCCCGATGACGACGACCCGACTGGCCGCGATCACCTTCGACGCCGGCGGGACGATAATCTACTCCGACCCGAGCCCGGGCGAGATCTACGCCCACCACCTGAGCCGTCTCGGTCGTCCGGTCCAAACTGAGGAGGTCGCGCCGGTCTTTCGGGACGCGTGGGCCGCAATGCAGCGCCAATCTGTTCCAGGCCAGGATCGATACGGCTCCGTCGCCGGTGGAGAGCTTGCCTGGTGGGGCGCCTTCGTGCGGGAGGTCCTCCGGCGTCTCGACCACGATGCACCTTGGGAACCACTGCTCGAGGATCTCTACGCGGCTTTTTGCGCGGCGAGCGTCTGGAAAGTCTTCCCCGAGACCATGGGCACCCTCGAGGCCCTCGCCGGCCGCGGAGTCAGGCTGGCGGTGATCTCAAACTGGGACCGGCGCTTGCCTGACATCCTCCGTTCGCTCGACATCTTCGAGATCTTCGAGACAGTCACCGTGTCGTCCATCGAAGGGGTCGAGAAACCGTCCTCCGAGATCTTCCATCGCACGCTTGACCGGATGAGGCTCACGCCCAGCGAGACGATACACATCGGTGACTCGCCGCTCGAGGACTACACCGGCGCCGTAGCGGCAGGTCTCGGAGCTGCCTTGATCGATCGCCACGACCTTTTTGCGGACGAGCCGTACCGGCGGATATCGAGTCTCGAGGAAATTCTCGAAATGGTGGGGTGACATGCGGCAATCTCTCTTCGCCTCAGAGCGACACATCGGGCACGGATACGGAGACGGGCGCGGAGACGCAGAGTCGACAGGATAAGATGAATCCATGCTGCATGCCATCATCATGGCCGGAGGATCGGGGACCAGGTTCTGGCCGGCCTCGCGGCGCGACCGTCCCAAGCAGTTTCTGACCCTCGCCACCGACACACCACTCCTGCGTTTGACCTTCGAAAGGCTCGCAGGGCTGGTGCCGCCGAATCGGGTATGGGTGGTAACAACCGCTGCGACCGCCGCCGCCAGCCGGGACATCCTTCCAGAGCTGCCGGCCGACAACATCCTCGGCGAGCCGGTCGGCCGAAACACCGCCGCCTGTGCGGGTTTCGCCGCGCAAGCCGCGCTTACCCGCGACCCCGAGGCGGTTTGCATCGTCCTCCCCGCCGATCACCTCATCCGCCAGGAGGAACGTTTCCGGTCGGCGATGGCAGCGGGGGCGGATTTCGTCGAGCGCGAGGGCGGTCTCGTCACCTTCGGCGTCCAACCGACGAAACCGGAGATTGGATACGGCTATCTCGAACTCGGTGAGGAACACTCCCGCAATGGCGAATGGGCCGTTCACCATCTGCAGCGCTTCATCGAAAAACCGGATCTGGAACGGGCACAGCGCTACCTTGAGTCCAAGCGGTTTCTGTGGAACGCGGGTATTTTCGCGTGGCGCGCGGTCGACCTCCTCGACGAAATCCGCCGGCAACTGCCGGAGCTCGGCAAAGGTCTCGGTCGGCTGGCAGATGCCATCGGATCTTCAAAGGCCGACGCAATGATCGCCGAGGTCTACCCGACCCTACCCGCGATTTCGGTGGATTTCGGGGTGATGGAGAGAGCACAGAGGTGTTGGACCATCCCGGTCGACTTCCCTTGGTCCGATGTGGGCTCATGGTCAGCCATTGCCGAGGCGCTCCCTGGCGACTCCTCTGACAACCACAGCCAAGGAAGGGTCCTCAGCGAAGACTCGCACCGAAATGTGCTGGTCAGCGCGGGTCCAGTGGTGTCGGTGGTGGGCGTCGACGATCTGGTTGTGGTCGCCACGCCGGACGCGGTGCTCGTCGTACCGAAGGACCAGGCGCAACGGGTCAAGGACGTCGTGAAAGCACTCAAAGACAAAGGATGGGACGACGTTCTCTAGAATGATGAATGAGGAGTTAGGAATGAGGAATTCTCACCCTCCCTCCCAGTAAACTCAAATACCACCCGCGTGGATGGGCGGCATTCCTCATTCCTCATTCGATGCGGTGCTACTTCTTCTCTTTGAGCCCGTACAGCTCCAGCTTGCGGTAGAGCGTGGATCTGCCGATGCCGAGCTGGCGCGCGACGTCGGACAGATTGCCCTTGTTGTACTCCATTGCC
>CAYRFI010000002.1:0-75569 GCA_964423595.1 uncultured Thermoanaerobaculia bacterium
AGCCAGTCCGTCTATTGCGTCAACGAGCTCGGCCTTGACCCCGAAAAGACCAACGTCAACGGCGGCGCCATCGCCACCGGCCACCCGCTGGGCGCCACCGGCGCGATCCTGACCGTCAAGATCCTCGGCGAGCTCAAGCGCCGCGAGGCCAAGCGCGGCATCGTCACCATGTGCATCGGCGGCGGGATGGGATTCGCGTATCTGCTCGAGATGGCATAGCCCTCAATTCTGAAAAGCGAAAACCCCCGAGCATCGCGCCGGGGGTTTTTATTTCGGATTGCGGAATTCGGATTTCGGATTTCCCGCCCGCCCTCCCCAACTATCGACTCCGCGGGTGGGTGGGGGCTGAATTCGAAATCCGAAATTCGAAATCCGAAATCGGTTACCGTTTGAGCCTTTTCTCGATATTGCGGAAAATCTGCGTCGAGATCGAGCGGTCGCCGAAGGTGCCGACCTTGATGCGAATTGACGTCGTATCGAAGTCGACGGATTCGAGGTTGATACTGACCTTTGTCCCGACCGCCATTCGCGCCGTGATCTTGCCCTTGAGCTTGTCGACGGTGCTGTCGATTCCGACGAGCTCGAGGTCCTCGAGGGTGGCATTGGTGGCGTTGACCACGTCCGGCACGGAGCCTTCGAGGGTCGATCGCAGGACACCTTCAGCCTTGCTGTAGGTAGCCTCGGTCCCCTCGGGCGTCACGACCGTAGATTTGCAGCCCGTCAGCAGACCCACACACACCATGACGATCAATATCTTCTTCATGGACAGTACCCTACCCGCTTGATTCGGAATTGTCGAGTGACGCCAATTACATTCTCGACGAGACCTCCTGACCGCTTGTCCCATGACCCCAACAGAGGTACTCTCCAGCCGGAGGTGTCGAATGGCCGGAACAATCGCAGTGCGTCGTGAAACCAAGAGCCCGCTCGAGCGACGCACACCGGTCACACCCGACCTCGTCCGTCGATTGGTCAAGAGTTCCAACGTCGAGGTGCTGGTGCAGCCGTCGGCACGCCGGGTCTTTCCCGACAACGAGTACGTCCGCGCAGGCGCCCGGATGGCCGAAAATCTGGCCGATTCGAAGGTGATTCTCGGCGTCAAGGAGATTCCTCCGGAACTGTTTCAGCCCGATACCGCCTACGTATTCTTCGCCCACGTCATCAAGGGCCAGCCCTACAACATGCCGATGCTGGCCAAGATGCTGGAGCTCGGTTGCACCCTCATCGACTATGAAAAGATCTGCAATGACACCGGGAAACGCCTCATCTTCTTTGGCCGTTTCGCCGGCCTCGCGGGCATGATCGACAGCTTGTGGGCCCTCGGCCAGCGTCTCCGTCGCGAGGGCTTCCCGACCCCTCTGGCATCGATCGAGCCGGCCTACTCCTACCCCAGCCTGCACGACGCCAAGGTGGCGATCCGCAAGGCCGGCGAGCGCATCGCGTCGGAGGGCCTGCCCGAGGCGCTGATACCGCTCAATATCGGCATCGCGGGCTACGGTAACGTCGCCGGCGGAGTGCACGAGATCCTCGCCGAGCTGCCGACCCGCGAGGTCGAGCCGGCGAAACTCGGGAGCACCTTCGACGAGCCCTCACGCCACTGCTTCTACCAGACCACCCTGCGCGAGGAGCACTTGGTGGAACCGGTTCGGAAGAGCCGCGCCTTCGAGCTGCAGGACTACTACGACCGTCCCGATCGGTACGTCGCGGTCTCCGATCGGTACCTGCCCCACCTGACCGTGCTCATGAACTGCAACTACTGGGACGATCGCTACCCCCGTCTGGTCACCAAAGAGCAACTCCGAGAGCTATGGTCGGGCGATGAACCTCCTCGCCTCCGCGTCATCGGCGACCTGGGGTGCGATTTGGGGGGCGCGGTGGAGTGCAATCTCAAGTGCACCGATCCTTCCGACCCGGTTTACGTCTACGACCCTTTCGAGGAGACCATCGCCTCGGGTGTGGACGGCCGGGGGCCGGTCGTGCTGGCGGTCGAAATCCTACCCGCCGAGCTGCCACGCGAGGCCTCCGAGGAGTTCTCGACCACGCTCGCCCCCTTCCTGCCGGCCCTCGCAGCGGCCGACTTCGACGTCCCCTTCGACGAGCTCGACCTGCCGCCGGAGCTCCTGGGCGCCGTCGTCGCCCACCGCGGCGAGCTCACCCCGGATTACGCCTACGTCGAAGATTATCTATAGCCCACAGGGGTTGATTTGCTCGATCGGACGCGATAGGGTTTCACGCGTTCCGTCGGCGCACCGGCCCCGCTTCATGCGACGGCGGTTCGTGCGGCGGCGGCGAAAATTCAACCGTCGCTGGAAGCTCCGGCTTCCCACGACCAATTTATTTCCCCTGATCTCTCCGGGTCGCCAGACCCGGTTTTTTGTGTCCCGGCTGCGCCGGGACACAAGAAAACCGATTGCTTGAAGCTTGAGGATCGAACCCGTGCCCGTCATCCTGAGCGAGCGGAGGCTGCAGGCCGGAGCGAGTCGAAGGACCCCCTGACGCCAGCAGCACACACCGAGCACCTCTGGCCCTTGTGGTGCGGGCGTCCCGCCCGCACTTCTTGGATTGCAGTGGAATCGTGTTACTGACGCCCCCCGGGCGTCGTGACCCACCGCCGCCAGCGAGTGGCCGATTGGCCGACCCCCACCCACCCTTCCTTTTCGGCCTCGGCCACGAGTCGCTGCCGCCGGCGGGTTGGCGAGACGCCTGCACCACAAAATCTGTTGGATTTTAGTGAGACCGGCTATACGCCTTCAATTCGATGGCGTTTCGTACTTCTCGAGCAACGCCTGGAAACGTGGGTGTCACTGCCGAGGGTGGTTCCGATCCTCAACTAGCCTTTTGGACGCACCAGCTCCTGGAATTCGGGGTTGTCCCACAGCGATTCGAACTCCGAAGACTTCCAGAGAAGATCTCCCACTGACAACCCATCGGCCAGTGCCTGTCTCAGAAGCTGGAGGGCACGACCAGTGCGGCCGAGCTGTGCCGCGATCAGGGCTTGATAGAAACTGGGTTCCCCCCACGTGAAGCCCTCCACATCCTGAAGCAGCGCCGAAATCCGCTCTGCCTCCTTTCCGTCCCCCAACCGCGCCGCAACAACTCCCAGCCGTCCGTATACCGACATGGGGCGGGCGTCCTCGTATCGCAGCACGGGCTTGATGTCACCGACTTCGTCGGCCAATTCTAGGTACTGATGCCGCGCTTCGTCCCACTCTTCCGCGTTGTATATGGCATCTGAAAAAAACAGTCTGCGACGCCAGGATGAAGACGCAACCGGCGCACGGCCCCGATGCCATTCGACTGCGCGCCGTGCGAGTGTCAAGGCGTCTCCCGGGTGGCCGTGGCTGCGCAAGACTTCGACCGCCCGCGACATAATGAAGCCGGCGCCTTCAGGGTCCGAGTACTGCACGGTACGGCATTCGTCGATCAGCCGATCGAGCTCTTCCAACCGACCGAGAGCCGCCAACCCACATGCTTCCTCCGAGACGACCCATGCGGAATCTGGAAATGCCACCCGACCCCGCCGCGCGATCTCCACCATCTGTTCATACTGTCCAAGCATAAAAAACGCGTCCGCCAGTTGCGCGAAATAACGGACGCCTGGAGGCGCAACCTTTGGATTCTCGGCCAGCCGCTCGCTCAGCAATACGACAGCCTCCCGAGGTCGCCCCAACGCCATGGCGGTAACGGCAAGCTTCCTGCGGACGTCGGCCCTGGGCTCGACCTCGCGCGCCCTCAAGAGATGGTGGCGTTCGGTTGAGTTCTGCCCGTTGAGCCCGGCTCTGAAGGCAGCGGACATGTGGCGACCGTAAGGGGTGAGCTTTTCCGGCTGGGCGTCGAGCTCGTCGAGTGCTTCGATCGCCTCCTGCCACATGCCGAAGTTGCTGTAAATCACTGAAATGGCGTACCAAACGGCGTGGTAGTCGGGGTCGAGCTGCAGAGCCTGCCGAAAGCCCGGTAGTCCGTCGACTGTGGCGGGTGCCGCCAGATGTACTTCGAGCGCTTCCCACCGTGGGGGCTTGGGGGTCGACAAGAGGGTATGCGCCGTCGACCGGTACCACCACACCAATGCCATCGCCCGCTGTCGCAACTCCTCAAGGCCCTCTTCCAGGTTGTCGAGCCGAGCCATGACGGGCTCGATCGCGGGTCCGGCCCTGTGTTGCATCGCATCGGTAACCCGAGCTTCAAATCGTAAACTCCCTCCACTGCGGGAGAGGGAGCCCGAAAGCAGGGTACCGGCACCGTGGTTCGAGGCGAGAGCGATGAGCGAAGAGGTATCTCGAGCGACCGTTGGCTCTGTGATCTCCACGCCGAGGCTCGCGATCAGGTAATCGATGGTCTGTCCTCTGAGTCCGTCACCGATACGACCCGCCACCAGGACCCCGAGCGCGTCAAAACCCGGATCGCCGGTTCGGTTTTCGAACGGGACGATGACGAGCAGGCTTCGATCGAGAGCGGGATCTACGGCCACTGTTTGAGCAGGCGGACCCAGCTCGGGACGAAACGCAATCCACATGATCAAGGTTAAGGCCGCGGTGCCGATCACGAGAACATATGGCCACCTCGGCTTACCGATTGCAGGCCGGGCATTACCGAAGTCGTCCTCACCGCCCACCGACTCCACCGGCGCAATCAACCGATAGCCCTTACGGTGAATCGTCTCGACATAGGTCGGGCTCGTTGCGTCGTCACCGAGAGCGTTCCTGAGCTCGGTGATGGCGTGGGTCACGGTGTTGTCGGAAATGAACTCGGTCGCCCAGACGCTGTCGGTCAATTCTTGCCGGGTCACGAGATCGCCTTCGTGCTCCGCAAGACACACGAGCACCTGCATCACCTTGAGCTCGAGCGTGATCGTCGAATCGCCACGCGAGATCCGGTTGAGATTCGGCTGCACGAGCCAATCGCCGAGCCGGAAGTCGCCGACTGACGAGAGCTCCGGGTCAGCCATCAAACCTCCCGCCGGCGCCAATCTTCTCGACGACGCCGTAGTGGCCGACGGTGCGACCGATGAGGTCTTGCATTGTTCGTTGTTCCCGGCGATATGGTAGCGCAGCCCCGCTATTTTCAGGAACCCGCGAATCCACCCACCCACCCGGTTACTGACGCCCTGCGGGCGTCGTGACTCCCCCCCGCCAGCGAGTGGCCAATGGCCGACCACCCCCCGCCCTTCCTTTTCGGCCGTCGGCCAACGATCGCTGCCGGCGGTGAGTTGCCGGGACGGCTGCCCCACAAATCAGGCCCGGGAACGTCCTATCAGAAGAGCGCCTGTTAACATCATTCTGAGGGGAGCGGAGATGCACTTCATCGAAAGATTCACACGTTGGGAAGGGATTGTCTTTGGTTTCATCATCGGTGTCACTGCGACGGTCGTGGCGTCGATGGCCTACAACGAAGTCAACGGCATGCTGCGGGTTTCCCACCTCAAACGCAGCCTCCACAACAACCAGCTCGAGGAGATCGCGGCGTTCTTGGAGGGGGAGCTCGCCGTGGCGACGACGGCGATGAAGGACGGCCGGCCCCTCGAGATCAGCAACTACCTCGCCTTCCATTTCATGCCGAAGCTCTATGCCCACCACATGGACTACGCCATGACCCTTCTCCAGAACGAAGACGTCACGAAGTTCAACTCCCTCCGCGACACGACTCACTTCCTCACCTTCAACCTCTCGCAGCGAGACTTCTCCGGGCTCGATTTACAGGGCGTCAATCTGGTCGGAGCTCAGCTCACCGCGGCGGACTTCTCGAACACCGAGCTCGAGGGCGCGGATTTCCGGCTCGCAGAAATGCCTCGCGCAGATTTGACCAACGCAGAGGTCACCAGGACCGCCTTCAACGAGGCCATCCTCTCGAGCGCAACCCTGACCGGCATCCACGGCGAGGAGACGAATTTCGAGAAGGCCGTCCTGGTCGACGCCTCACTGACCCGTCTCCAGGACCTCCGATTCGCAGACTTCTCGGGAGCCGAGCTCGCCCAGTCCAACCTCTTCGACTCGAGGTTTTTCGACGCCAGCTTCGACGGCGCCGACTTCACACTAGCCTCGGCCGTCGGCTCCGATTTCGCGGTGGTTCAGAGCATGAATGATGTCAACCTCACCGGCGCCAACCTCACCGGGGCGCGCATCGAGCCTGGCCGCGTCGAGCGTGCGTGGTTCGTCAATGTCGACGGGCTTTCGGCCCGCACCGCCCGCGACCTCCGTCGTTTCGGCGGCATCGCCCGACCGGAGGAGGTGCTGCAGAAAGTCGACCCGCGAATCATCGCCGGCTTCCAGGCGCAGATCGAGGAGGACAAAACGATCCAACCTAAAGACCGCGAGGCCGTGCTTCTCAGCATGCTTCAGGACTACTATCTGAACTAGACTCCTTTCGGTCTCACTTGCCTTTCCGATCCCCATCCCGGTCCCGGTCCCGATGGGATTGGTCGACGGAGGATTTCAGGTTCTCATCCCTGTGACCTCAGCGGCACCGTATTTCCCCTTTGATATTCATGATCGGGATCGGGATCGGGAACGGGACCGGGATCGAGTGGTCGGTGGACCGCACCGTGCTACCTTCTTGGCGGAGCGACGACCAAACCCGCGAGGGGGAGCCATGGCGCAGGTATTCAAGACTCAGGTAACCGAAGATTTCGGGATCGAGCATCCGATCATCCAGGGCGGGATGATGTGGGTCTCGCAGCCCGAGCTGGTGGCGGCGGTGTCGGAGGCCGGTGGGCTCGGGATTCTGACCGCCCTCACCTTCGAGACGGCGGAGGGCCTGGCCGACGCCATCGCTCGAACCCGTGCCCTCACCGAGCGTCCGTTCGGGGTCAACCTGACCTTCCTGCCAACCCTCATCCCGAAGGACTACGGCAGCCTCATCGACGTCATCGTCGACGAAGGCATCGACATCGTCGAAACCGCCGGCCGCAACCCGGAACCCTACATGGAACGCATCAAAAAGGGTGGCGCCAGGGTCATCCACAAGTGCACCTCGGTGCGCTTCGCAAGAAAAGCCGAGGCGATCGGCTGTGACTACGTCAGCATCGACGGCTGCGAGTGCGCGGGCCACCCCGGCGAGGATGACATCACCTCGCTGGTCCTGATCCCGGTGACGGTCGACGCCATCAATATCCCGGTGATCGCTTCAGGAGGTTTCGCCGATGCCCGCGGGCTGGTCGCCGCGCTGGCCCTGGGCGCCGAAGCGATGAACATGGGCACTCGCTTCGTCGCCACCAAGGAAGCCCCGGCCCACGACAACGTCAAGCAATGGCTGGTCAACGCCACAGAGACCGACACGATGTATGTCATGCGCTCGCTCCGTAACACCGAGCGGGTGCTCCGTAACGAAATCGCCGAGAAGGTCGTCGAGATGGAGGAGCAGGGCGCCGGCATCGCCGAGCTGGCACCACTCGTGACCGGCAAGAACGGACTCCGCGTGCTCAAGGACGGCGAAACCGGCGTCGGGCTGATGGCCGCGGGCCAGTCGGTCGGGCTGGTTCACGACGTGCCGACCGTGCGTGAACTCATCGACACCATCGTCGAGCAAGCGCAGCAGATCGTCGGGACCCGTCTCGCGGGGATGATGTCCTAGGGCATGAATGAGGGAGTTGCCAACCTGGGTTCGCGGGTGCCGGCCGGGGGCGCCGACGATCCTGAACAGATCCTCGATCTTTTCCTCGCCTGGGCGGCGGACCTGGGCTTCGCTCTCTACCCGGCCCAGGAGGAAGCGCTCCTCGAGCTGATGGCGGACCGCCATGTGGTGCTCGATACTCCTACCGGATCGGGCAAGTCGCTGGTCGCACTCGGTCTTCATTTCCGGGGCGTCTGCGAGGGGCGGCGAAGCTTTTACACCTCGCCGATCAAGGCGCTGGCGAGCGAGAAGTTCTTCTCCCTGTGCTCGGACTTCGGCGCCGACCACGTGGGCATGCTGACCGGCGATGCCAGCATCAACCCGGACGCATCAATCATCTGCTGCACGGCCGAGGTGCTGGCCAACCTCGCCCTCCGCAAGGGCGAGGACCTCGACGCCCCGTATGTGGTGATGGACGAGTTTCATTACTACGCCGATCGCGACCGCGGCTGGGCCTGGCAGGTACCACTCATCACCCTCCCCCACACCCGCTTCCTGCTCATGTCGGCCACCCTCGGCGACATGAGCGTGATCATGCAACACATCGAAAACCGAACCGGTATCACCGCCGCCCTGGTTCAGTCGGACGAACGCCCGGTGCCTCTCGACTTCAGCTATCACGAGACCCCCCTCCACGAAACTGTCGAGGAACTCATGGAGGCGGAAAGGGCGCCGATCTACCTGGTCAATTTCACCCAGCGGGATTGCGCCGAAATGGCGCAGAAACTCACCAGCATGAAGCTCACCACCAAGGAGGAAAAGACCGCAATCCGAGACGCCCTGGGCGATACCCGTTTTCTCACTCCCTACGGCAAGGAGTTCAAGCGCTTCCTCGGCTTCGGCATCGGCGTCCACCACGCCGGTCTCCTGCCCAGGTACCGGCTGCAGGTGGAGCAGCTCGCCCAGCGGGGCCTGCTCAAGGTGATCTCCGGCACCGACACTCTCGGCGTCGGCATCAACATCCCGCTCCGCACTGTGCTCTTCACCAAGCTTGCCAAGTTCGACGGCCGCAAGGTCTCCCGGCTCAAGGTGCGCGAGTTCAAACAAATCTCGGGCCGCGCCGGGCGCAAGGGCTTTGACGATCAGGGCTACGTCGTGTGCCAGGCCCCCGAGGAGACGATTGAACGGTTGAAGGAACAGCGCAAGGCGGCCGCCAACCCCAAGAAGCGTCCCAAGAAGGCGCCTGGCAAAGGGCGGCCCGGAGACGTCTCGTGGTCGGAGGAAACGTTCAGAAACCTCGTGACGAATCCACCGGAGAAGCTGATCTCGCGCTTCCGCATCACCTCCGGGATGCTGGTCGATCTCCTACAGCGCGACGCCGCGATCAACGATCCCGAGGCCGGCAACTTCGCCTCGGTGCGTCGACTGATCGCCGGTTGCCACGACGACGATGCCGGGAAACTGGGCCACCTCCAGCGCGCGGCGCAGCTCTGTCGATCACTGTACAGAGCCGGCATCATCCGCATGGAGCGGGACACAGCCGGGAGCTATCTCTGGGTCACTGTCGATGAGGATCTACAGGTCGACTTCTCCCTGTTCCACAACCTCTCACTGTTCTTGATAGAGGCCATTGAAGGCCTCTATCAAGAAAACCCCGAACACGCGCTCGATCTTCTGAGCCTCGTCGAATCGGTGCTCGAAGATCCGACGATCGTCCTCCGCCGCCAGGTGGACCGGCTCAAGACCGAACTCATCAATCGTCTCAAGGCCGAGGGGGTCTCCTACGAGGAGCGGATGAACCGGCTTGACGAGCTGACCCACCCGCAGCCGATCGCCGACTACATCCATGCCGCCTTCGATCACTTCCGCCGTGATCATCCATGGGTGGGCGGCGACGCCGTCCGGCCCAAATCGGTCGCGCGAGAGATGGTCGAGGATTATCTGGGTTTCACGGATTACGTTCGCCGCTATGGCCTCCAGCGTTCCGAGGGCGTGCTCCTCCGCTACCTCTCCCAGGTCTACAAGACTCTCGACCAGAATATCCCCGACCAGGCCAAAACCGAGGCGGTGCGCGACATCGTCGCCTTTCTGAGGGCGTTGCTCGAGCGGGTCGACACGTCGCTGATCGAAGAGTGGGAATCGCTGCGCCACCCCGAGCTGCTGCTCGAGGGCGCAGCCGATTCTAAAGCCGCTCATCGGGCGCTGGCGGCGCAAGAGCTCAGGAGCGATCCGGCGGCACTGGCTTCCCGGATGCGTGCCGAGCTCCACCAGCTGGTGGCCTCGCTCGCCCGCCGCGACTGGGAGGAGGCCGCTACCTGCGTTCGCCGTGCGGCGGATGAACCATCGGCCCTGGTTGAGCCTGACGATTTTTCGCACGCCTTAGAGGGTTTTTTCGCCGAACACGGGGAGCTCGTCTTCGATCACCGTGCTCGTCTTGCCGAGCACACCCAGCTGACCCCCGAGGGCGACAACCTGTGGCGAGTCGTGCAGGTCCTGCTCGATCCGTCCGACGAAAACCTGTGGTGTATCGAAGGGCGGGTTGATCTCTCCGATGATGCGAATGTCGACGGGCCTCTCATTGTCGTGGCCCGAATAGGAACGTAAGTCGAATTCGGAATTTTGAATTCTGAATTCCCAACCACCACACTCGGTGGTGGCGTCGCACAAAGTGGGTGGGAGGGCGGAATTCCGAATTGCGAATTCCGAATTGATTTCAAGTCATATCTTGCCTAGACTTCGCATCCGCATGTAATATCCATCACATTTCTGTGATCGTTCAATTGCTACTCTGAAGATGGAAGGCACCAATGAGAACTGTCTGGAGAATAGCCGCTTATGTGCTATGCGTGGTGTTGCACGCGTCGGGAACGCCGAACCCGACGGTCGCCACCACCGGTCAGACCCAGTGTCTCTCGTTCGCAGAGGCGGAGGCGCGCGGGCTGAGCATCACCACGCTGCGCGAGGAGTACACCGTCGCGGTCGAGGCCTTCCCGAATGAAAAGGCCGAGCTGGCCGAGGCATGGAGCGAGCTGCAGTACACGTTGCGCGATCATCTTCGGGAAAGCGGAGAAAACGACCTCGGTGGGCGCTCAATGTTCAGCGTCGTGCTCTTCGAACCCGACGGCCGCATCGCCTGGATGTTTTACCGTGGTCTGGAGCCGGACGAGGAGCCGGTCTTTTGCGAGGTCGTAGAGAAGCTGTCCGGGGAGTATCGGTTCCCGCTTCAGTCATCGACCCGCTTCAGCCAGTGCGGCACCACTCTCTTCAAAGGCGAATAAATCTACCGCCCACTGTCTCTTGAACGAGGGTGGACAGGAGTTCCTCTTTCCGAACGGCGTCATCAGTTGCGGACGAATGTGCGGGCCTGGCGATCCTTTTTCACGCCTGGGAACTGAAGCACGCGGTTGTGCATGGCGACGTAGACGCCGCCATCGAGGAGGCGCGATGCGAGGAGGGCCTCGGTCACGTTCTGGGTCGCGTCGGTGTCGCGAAACTCGTAGGGTCGCATGGCGCCGGTGAGGATGACGGGGATCGAGAGGTCGGTGCAGCTCTCGTACAGGTAATCGCCCGTATCGGCCAAGGTGTCGGTTCCGTGCAGGATGACGATCCCGTCCGACTTGGGGGCTGCGTCGCAGACCGCTTTCGCGATGATCTTTCGATCCTCCTCGGTCATGTCGAGAGAGTCCTTGTGCATCACCTCGACGTGACGAATGAAGAGATCCGGAATCCGCAGACCGTCGAGAATCACGTCAAGGACCGTGTGCGAGTTGCGCAGACTGCCCTGGAACTCGTCATAGGTCTTGTCGATCGTGCCGCCGGTAGTCAAGATTGTCAGTTTCATAATTTCGTCCAAAGACATATTTCGAATTTCGGATTGCGAATTTCGGATTTTCCACCCACCCGCCCGAAAAATCTAGACCGTGGGAGGGCAGTGGTCAAATCCGAAATCCGAATTTCGAAATACGAAATCAGAAAAGGCCGACGCCCCACAGGTCGTGGAGGTGCAGAACGCCCTTCAGCGGGCCATCGCCGTCGCAGACCATGAGCGAGGTGATTCTTCTTTCTTCGAGCAGCTTGAGCGCCGCAGTCGCCAGCTCGTCGGCGTTGATGCAGACACCGCCCGTGTGCATGACCTCGCTTGCGGTGTGGGCGAGCGGATCCGGGTCCCGCTCCATGAGCCGCCGCAAATCGCCGTCGGTGATGACCCCCAGCAACCGACCGGCGTCATCCTGAACAGTGGTCATGCCGAGTGCCTTGCGGCTCATCTCGTAGATCACGTCCTTCATCGCAGCGTCCGCGGTCACCCGCGGCACCTCTTCGCCGGAATGCATCAGCTCGCCGACCTTGAGGAATCGCTTCCCGAGCTTGCCGCCGGGATGGAGACGTGCGAAGTCTTCTTCCTTGAAGCCCTTCTTTACGGACACCGCCATCGCCAGAGCATCGCCGAGGGCGAGGCTGGCTGTGGTCGAAGCGGTCGGCGCCAGGTTCATCGGACACGCCTCACGCCGCACTCCAACGTCCAGATGGAGGTCCGCGGCCTTGGCCAGCGCCGACTCCGGATTGGAGGTGATTGCGATCAGCGAAATCCCGATTCGTCGCAGTATGGCCAGCAGTTCGAGAATCTCCTCGGTGGTTCCTGAGTTGGAGACCGCCACCACGAGATCGTTCTCGGTGACCATCCCGAGATCGCCATGGATGGCCTCTGCCGGATGCATGAAGAGTGCCGGAGTGCCGGTAGACCTCATGGTGGCAGAAATCTTGCGGCAGATGATGCCGGACTTGCCCAAACCGGTGAACACGACTCTTCCGACACAGCCCGCGATGAGGTCCACCGCGCGATCGAACTCCTCGGGCAGATTCTCCATCAGGTTGCGGATGGCGTTGGCCTCGACCTCGAGCACCTGGAGGGCAACTTCGCGACTCACGGCGCCACCTCCCGGACTGCGGTAGACACCGCCTCGAGCTGTCCTATCAACCGATCGAACTCATCGAACGACAGCTGCGTAGCGGCATCGGATAGCGCTTTCGACGGGTTGGGGTGGACCTCGAGGAAGAAGCCATCGACCCCTGCCCCGGCCGCCGCCCGAGCCAGGTAGGAGTGAAATTTGCGCGAGCCACCAGTAGCGTGGCCGAGCTCACCCGGAAGCTGCAGCGAGTGGGTGACATCGAAGATCACCGGCGCAAAGCCCCGCATGGTCGGCAGCCCTCGCATGTCGACCACTAAATTGTGATAGCCGAAGGTGGATCCCCGCTCCGTGAGCACCACGCGCTTGTTGCCGGTAGCTGCGATCTTTTCGACCGCGTTGGCCATGTCTTCGGGGGCCAAAAACTGGCCCTTTTTGACGTTGACCGGCAACCCGGTTTCGCCGCAGGCGTGGAGGAGATCGGTCTGTCGGCAGAGGAAAGCCGGCACCTGGAGGACATCGACCACCTCGGCCGCGCGTGCCGCCTGCTCGGGATGGTGAACATCCGTGATCACCGGCAACCCTGTCGCTCGTTTGACCTCGTTCAGGGCCTCGAGTCCCACCTCTTCACCGGGCCCGCGAAAGCTCGACTCGGCGGAGCGGTTGGCTTTGTCGAAAGATGCCTTGAAGACCAGCGGCACGCCGTGGCGTCCGGCGATCTCGCGAATCATTCCGGCCACCTCGACCACGAAATCCCGCGACTCGATAACGCACGGACCGGCGATGTAGACCGGCCGCGCACCGCCACCAATCTTCAGTCTGTCAACGAGATCGAAACCGTGACTCGCCATCGCGGGACAGTGTAGCAGCAGAGGAGCGAAGGATGACAATCGGACAAACAGGACGATTCTCAGCGCAATCCGAGCTTTTCGAGCTTGTCGTAAAGGGTGGAGCGCGAGATCCCGAGGATCTTCGCTGTGCGCTGGATGTTGGATTCCGTGATCTCGAGCACCCGCCGGATGTGTTCCTCCTCGATCTCGGCTAGGGATTTCGCATTCGTTTCGTCGATTGAACTTGACGAACGCAGCCCGCTCGGGAGGTGGGCCGGCATGATCCTGGTGCTTGTCCCCGCCCTGATCATCGCGGACTCGATCACGTTGCGAAGCTCGCGGGCATTCCCCGGCCATGAGTATCGGAGAAGAATCTCCTGCGCCTGCGGCGTAATGTCGGCGATCTCCCGCGTGACCAGAGGATTGAGGGCCCGCACGAAGTGCTGGGCGAGCTCGATGACGTCTTCACCCCGCTCCCGAAGCGGTGGGATATCGATCCGAAAGACCTCGAACCGATAGTACAGGTCGGCCCGAAAGCGTCCCTCGGCGACCTCGGTCGCGAGATCTCTATGCGAAGCAACGATGAAGCGCACGTCGGTCGTCAACTCGCGAACGCCTCCGACGCGCCGAAAGGTCCGGTTTTCGACGGCCTTCAGCAGCTTGCCCTGTGCCTGCGGTTGGAGTTCGGCGATTTCGTCCAAGAACACCGTTCCACCACTCGCGACCTCCAGCAAGCCCGGCTTGCGAATCGTCGCCCCGGTGAAGGCGCCCTTTTCGTGGCCAAAAAGCTCGGATTCGACCAGGGCCTCCGGCAGGCTGGCGCAGTTGACTTCGGTGAACGGCCCTGTCGCCCGCGGTGACAGGCCGTGGATACCTCGGGCAACGATGTCCTTGCCGGTTCCCGTCTCCCCGTGCAAGACAACGGCGGATTCGGTACCCGCTACGGCGGCGACCTGCTCACGCACCCGTTTGATGACCTCGCTCGAGCCGATGAGCTCCGACAGGATTTGACCCTCTTCCGCTGCCCGCGACGCGTTGGCCTCCCTGTAGACCGACACCTTGCTGAGCGCCCGATGACGTTCGAGCGTCCGATCCACCGCCTTGGACAGAATCTCAAGCGTTACCGGTTTGGGTAGGAAATCATCAGCGCCACGCAGCATCGCTTCGACAACTGTTTGGATATCCGTCTGGCCGGTCAGCACCACCACCGATACCAGCTCGTCGCCGCCCTTCAGCCGGGGCAATAGATCGATGCCGTCCTCGTCCGGCAGCCCAAGGTCGAGCAGCACGAGATCGATCGTACGCTCGGCGAGGAAGGCCTGCGCATCTGCGGAGGTCCTGACACTGTGCACCGTGTGGCCGTGACCCTGCAGCCAATCACAGAGGGCTGCGGAGGTGTCTGGATCGTCCTCGACGACGAGAATTCGACTTTCCGTTTGGGATGGCGCCATATCGGTCTGATTGTACCGGAACCGCATGCAGCCCGGACTTCGGACCAACGGGCACGATCTCTGGGAACGAATTCGCACGTATGTCCGATTCCCGGACGGCCCGGCTCGATCGCGCCCGCTGACCCGCGTCGTAGCGTTGGTGCAGGGCCTTTCGCGGGCAACGGCGACCTGCAGCCCCTGATTGCTGTGTCGTATTTCCGTACACCCGTCGCCCGTCGACCTGCGACTCGTTCAACGTCATAAACCTTTTTTTTTCAATTCATTACAGTCAGCCGGGCGACCTGGCATCAACCTTGCTCTATCTGCCCGCGAGGAGGCCGAATGAACTTCCGGCACTGCACATCTCGATCGTCCCACCCCCTTGGCAAGGCCATCGTCGGTCTGTGCTCCCTTCTGGTGTGTCTTCTGATCTCCTCAGGCTCCGCATCGGCCGCAGACGCCGGCGGTTCGGGTGGCTCGGTCTCCTATTCCATCCGCCTTGAGGTCGGGCTCTCCGGCCTCAATGGCGGGGGGTATGCCTCAATTGGAATGGAACAGAACGGCCCTGCCGTCGTCAGAGAGGTACTCGTTCCAAACCTCATAACCACGCTCGCCGATCGCTATCAGCGCCGGCAAGTGGAAGAAATCATCGCCAGTGTCGCGAATCAGTCTGTCGTCGTCATCGACGGCCAGGGGTTTGCGGTCAGCCCGTCCCAGGAAACCTGGGTGGCGTCGTCCGACGGAACGGTTCATTCGATATGACCGCGGAAAAGAAGGAGAATCCAGGTGTCAGAGGTCGGGAAACCGGTTTCCGGGGGCGTGTCCTCAAGGTTGGGTGGCACCAAACGGTGGCGCTCCCGGTTCATTGACTCCGGCTTCTGACTCCTGGGTTCTCGTTTTTCCGGCCCTCTCCACTCCCTCCCGGCGTCCGCCGGCGTTCGTTCTGCACCACAATGATACAAAAGGTCCCGTCTCGGGCCTCTCAAACTCGATCCCAAAGTTGGCATGGCACTTGCTGCTTTGTTGGGCGTGAGATGAGCGACGTGTGATTCGTCGAGCGCCGTGCCCGGGTTCAACGCCACCCTCCGAATCCGGACACGCAACCCTTCGAATCGGGCCGCCCAGCACGCACTCCATCTCATATCGGAAGTTCACCGGCCTGACAACGGCCACACGACAATCGGAAAACAGAGAAAAGGAGTACGAACAATGAAAAAGTGTCTCATCGCCAGTTTGATCATCATGGGTGCTGCCCTGGTAGCACCGGGAACGGCGTCAGCGCAAGCTCAAGGATCCACTGACATCGACATCTCGCTGCCAGACATCGTGATCCTCCACTACTTCAGCAACGTGGACATTGCGATCACCCAGTCCGCCCTCGGCACCTTTTTGACCGGGGCGGCCGGCAATGCGGCCGTTGACGAAGGCAGTGCATCGCCCGCGGCCGGAGGATTCACGCAGAACGTCGCCCTCGCACCAACGGCCCTGAGCGGCGATCCGTCCAGCGCTCTGCTCACGATTCGTAACGCGTGGGCGGTCCGCTCGATCTCGCTCGCCGGCGGGACCGACACGCAGCTCGTGATCACCAACACCGACAACACGCTCGACCACACCTCGACAGCAGCTTCGATCACGGTCACCAACGTCGCCGTGGACGACGGCTCCAGCAACGGTTCGACGATCACTTTCCCGGCACCCGGCCTGGTGAGCCCCCGGATGGGAGATGTCGAGCTCACGCTCGACCTCACCGCCGCGGTCAACGCCGGTGACTACCTCGACGGCGAGTACACCCTTACAGCGTCGAATATCTGAAAACCCGACACGAGGCAGACGGTCTGGCGCCACACGGCGCCAGACCGTCGCGGCCACTCGGATCGAGCGAGGGACCCATCATGAATAACCGTCTCACACTCTGCCTTCTGAGCCTGATCATCCTGGCATCCGTCCAGGCGTCGGCGGGGAATGGCGGCGGTCAGTCGGGCAAGAGTTCCGACTGGGACGAATTCGCTCAGGAGTCGAAGTTCACCTGGAAGCACCACATCAATCTGAAACGAATCACCGCCGACGAACTCACCGGCTCCGCGACATCCCGGGGCAACTCATCTTCGCTCGCAATCGCAACAACGAACGGCTACGGTGTCACCCCGTCACTCGACCTCGGATCCATCTCCGGTACAGTCGTCCGAATCGTTCAATCCCTGTGGCGACTGCGTGTGCCCTCACCGGCCTCCGGCGATGATCTCGACATTTACTACGAGGTTGTCGGCCTCAACGGCCATCGCGGCTGCTTCAGTCACGAGGACCAACCGGAATCGGAAATCTCAGTCACCGTCCATCCTGCGGTCCCATTCGTGAGCGAACGGGGTCAGCACTGGTCCTTCATCGAAGGCGACGTGGTGTTGCACCTCGACATCAACAGCGCCCAGACGGCCGGCAGGTACAGCGGAACGATGACCATCACCGTCCACCAGCTCTGATCGCCGGCACAGCTCCTCTGGAAGGAAACACATGACTCGCATCAGCAACATTCTGCTCATTTCAGCCTTGATATTCGGGCACGTCGCGTCGGCGCAGACGGTCACGGAAACCGCTTCACCGCCCGCCCAAATCGCGGTCAGCCCCTCCAAGTTCGAGGTCGTCATCGGCCCGAAACCTGCAGTCGAGTCGCTCCGGGTGTTCAACATGAGCTCCGACCCAGTCACCGTCTTGGTGAATGTGGCGACCTGGGATCTCGACGAAGACAGCAGAGTCCGGATTGTCGAACCCACCGAGCAGAGTCTTGACCAGTGGTTGGTCATCAACCCCCTCCAGTTCACGGTTGGGGGTGGCGAGTCGCAGGCGGTCCGATTCTCCATCAGACCGCGCGTCCAACCCGATCCGGGCGAACACCGGGCGATGATCTACCTGACCCAGCAGCCCCAGGAAGACACATCCGCGCCGGTCACGGTGCGCTTTCGGCTCGGGGTCGCCATATACGGCTATGTCGGTGACATCCGCCGGGTGGGGACGCTTCACGGAGTCACGATCGGTGAAGGATCGAACCCGATCAGCGCCGCGTTTGACATCGCCAGCGATGGAAACGCGCACATCCGTCTCCGTGGTCAGTACGCCGTGTGGCCGGCCGCAACCTACCCCGGGTGGGAGCGCACCGACGAAATCCCCAAGCTCGAGCTCCCGAAAACCGTTGTCTCCGAACCGATCGTCGACGCGGGTTTTCTTCCGACGACTCCGGTGCTGGCCGGCACTCGCCGCGAGATCGTCCTCCACATCGGAAAAACGCTGCCGCCCGGGAACTACGTGCTCGACCTCAACGGGCGCCTGGGTGACACCAGCGTCGATCGCGGCCTGCCCTTCACCGTGGCGCCGGTCCCACCCGCCGCCAACCCCCTCAGTGATGCACCGAAGGCCGTGGTTGAGAAATCACCTGAATGACCCTATGCCTGCCGATCCGCTCGAGGCGCAACGGTCATTCTGCCGCGGGCTCGGCGTCTCGTCCCATGAGACCGCCGTGGTCGGCGTTGGCGCTAGCAGCGGTCCTTGCGACGACCTTAACCGCCGCCGCCGGCGGCGAAGTGCTCGCGATTGCCGCATCGGCCGCCGCCGCGGATCGAGCAACGGGCGCCATCGATATCGCGAGCACATCCGAGTGGGACAGGATCTACCCAGAGAACACCATGATCGTCGGTGTGATCATCAACGGTATCGAGGCCGGGAATCTCGAGGTCATCCCTGACGGAGAACTCTTCATCATTCCCCTGAAGGCATTCGCCGAGATATCCGGGTGCAGCGTGGAGCTTTCCGACGGGTCGGTCCTGCTCGTAACGCCGCTCGGAGCGGTGGAGCTCACGCCGGACGATCTGGTCGAGATTCGAGGAACCATCTACGTCACCGAGGAGGCAATCGAAACGAAGCTGGCTACGCCGGTGGAGTTCGACAGCAGCGAGTTCGCCCTTGTTTTTGATCTCCCGTGGCGCCGCAATCACGGCGAAGGCTCCAAGCTCGACACGGTGACCGTCGCTCCCGAGGCTACACCACCCGCCGCCAGCATTTCGACCTTGCGCTCGGACATTTTCTTCACCGATCTCGATGACCGCAGCTTCTACTCGACTTCGACTGTCGCGGATGGCCGTCTCGCGGGCGGGCGCTGGAGGATCCGTTACCTCGATGACCTCGCAGGTGGGCAGACGCTGCGGGAATATGCATGGCTCCGCACCTTTGACCGCAATCTGATGTTCATCGGACAGCAGACCCTCAACCTACACCCTGTCCTCCAGTCGTTCGAACTCACCGGCTATCAGCATGCATGGACAAATCAACCCCTCGATCTCTATTACGTCTCTCCTGAGCCGCGCGAGCTCCTCCCGCGGCGTCTTCAGCCTTCGATGTCATTCCGAGGGCCGGGACCGCCCGGAGGGTGGGCGGACCTTCAGATCGACGGCATCTTCATCTCCCGCCAGCCCATCGGTCTGGACGGGACCTATGAGTTCCTGGACGTACCTTTGGTGACACGGCAGCTCAGCACCATCGACGTCTACGTGTACGACCGTCACAACCCAGCCGTGCCGGTCGCGATTCATCAGCAGACCCAACCAATCTCGGAGTACATGCTCGGCCGGGGAGCGATCGTCCATATGGGCGGCATTGGCCGCGGCGGCAATTTTTTCCAGGATCTCATCGACCAACGGCTGGATTCCGAGTTCGCCGGTTTCTACCAGTGGCGGTGGGGTATGACGGACAACCTGACTCTGGAGGCCGCGGCGCAGGAGGATGCGGGCCATCGTCAGGTCATGGGGGGCTTCGTCGCGCGCCTTTTCGGCAACACCGTCGTGTCGCTTGGCGCCGGCGTCGCCAATGGTCGCGCAATCGGCTACGATCTGAACCTCGAGCACTATCAGGCACGGAGGAGGATCCTTGCACGGTCGCAGATCTTCCAGCCCGGCTACCGGAGCGACGGTTCGCTCGCCAGCCACGACCACTATCTCGAAATCGGGTACGCTCCCCATCGCAACCTGGATGTGTCCTTGATCGGACGCAGCCGCGGCATCGGTCCAGACGAGGTGGACTACATCCTCCCGGCCCTCTCCTGGTGGCCCGACTCACGTCTGTCGTTGCGGGCGCGGCCGGACGCCCTCGGCGACTATCGATTCGACCTCTTCTACCGGTTCGGGCGAACCGCGCGGTTGACAGTCAGTCACCAGGACAGGACGTTTACCGACCTCAGCGTCGCCACCGGCCGGAGAACCCGGCTTTCCCTCGGCGGGGAACACGGTGGAGGGGCGGCGGACCAATACCATGCCATCCTGAGTTGGAACGGCAAGGGGCGCCGGCAGCCGAGCTTCAATGCCGGCCTCTTGTGGGCTCACGGCAAGCCGGGGTTCCGGACCGGCGGCCAAGTCACCCTGGCGCCGGGGATTCTCGGGCGGATTGATGTGGAGAGCGATCCGGCGACGTTCGCCACCATCGGCCGGCGAAGCACCAGGTTGGTCATTGGCGCTAACGTCGATCTCGCGTTCGCGCGTGGGCGCGTGGTCCCTGCCGGGTCATTCTCGCAGCGCGGCGATCGGGGTGCGATCGCCGGAAAGGTGATGGTCGACGCACCGATCGGCTTTACGAGCTATCGCCTCAACGACCTGGTGGTTCTCGTCAACGGCCAACCGGCAGGCCGAACAGTCTTCGGCGGGACCTACTTCATCGGCGGCCTCCAGCCCGGGATCTACAGGGTGACGTTGGACACCGAGAACCTGCCTCTCGAGCTCGTGCCGGTCGACGCCACGGTCGTCGTTGAGGTTGCCGCATCGGCGGTAACCAGCGGAGACCTCAGGGTCCGGCCCGAGTTCGGCATCGCCGGCAGATTGGTGGACGCCGCCGACCGCGCGGTCGCCGGCGCGCTGCTCGAGATCATCGACGGCAACGGATCGCGGGTCGGCGTGACCTCAACCGACCAATTCGGACTGTATCGCTTCGATGGGCTCGGAATCGGTGCTTACTCCGTTCGCCCGGTGGCGGGCTCCTTTCCGGAGCGGGAGGCGGCGCTGCCGTCGATCGACGTCGAGATCACCAATGATTTCCTATTCGGCCAGGATCTTCAACTCCCCTTTGAGCCGGCTGCCCAACAGTAACCACGCGGTCGAAGGCGGCGCTGGCCGCCCTGGTCCCGGCCACCCTCCATCCCGCATATCTCCGACTTTCTGGTGCGGCCGCGGGGCCGGCGCGATACGCGGGCTGTCTCTTGTTTCCATGTCTGATATCCGGACACACCGGCGAGCGCAGGAAATTCCCTCGCAGGTTCCCTTTTCATGCGGGTTTTCGTCCGGACGGCACCGCTGACTCACTCCGA
Source organism: uncultured Thermoanaerobaculia bacterium (assembly GCA_964423595.1). GTDB lineage: Bacteria > Acidobacteriota > Thermoanaerobaculia > Thermoanaerobaculales > Sulfomarinibacteraceae > Sulfomarinibacter. The sequence goes on from CAYRFI010000002.1 coordinate 21,047, forward strand.
GTGTCCTGATTCCAGACACTCTTCGAGATCCTTGTCGTTTTTAGGACTGAACCATAAAGCATTCATATCCTTATATTTAACGATTCTCGCAAAGTTGGCATCGTTGTTGCTCTAGTCCTCAGCAGTAAGGAGGCCGCCATGAAACGCTTCGTCGCCCTTTTCGCCCTGATCGCCCTCGTAACCCTGTCCGCCTGCTCGTCCGCTTCGTGGCTCTCCCGCGAGGAACAAGCCTGGAATAACTACCAGGAACGGCACGGTCTGAAACAGGGTGACGCCCTGTCGCCGGATGACTGGGATGCCCTGCTCCGCTGTGCCCGCCTGTACGCGGTCAACAAGACACCGACCATCTCCGAGATCCAGAAGACCGCGGAGTGGATCGCTCTGTATCACCACTGGGGCACCTTCCACGAGCGCCTCGAGATGCTGGAAAAGCCGATCACAACCGCCGATCGTCTCTACCTCGCAGAACTGGCAGTGGCGATCTCATCGCGTCTCACGACCGACCCCGGCAGCGCCCATCTCGCCGATCAGCCGGTGCGCAGTGCAGCCATGACTGAACTCATCTCCGACTGATTTTCAGCGAACCCGTCAGGGCCGCGGCTCATCCCCTCGGGGAGGCCGCGGCTTCGTCGTCTCCAGCTCCCCTTCGAGGCGAGGTCGTGCGGTCGCCCGCCTCCGTTCAAACCACAACGGGCGGCGGCGACAGCGGCAACAGGACCTCGATGCACAACCCACCGTCGCCGGCCGTATAGCCGGTTATCTGACCACCGAGACCGTGGACGATCTCGACGGCGTTTCCCGGGAGGTCCGCTCCACGCGGCAACTCCTCAGTGCGGTCGCCTCCGCGATCGCTCGCCCGATTGATCAAGTCCTCGGCATCCTCCCCTACGGCCCACGCCACCGCGAGTAACAGGCACGAACCGGCGATACCAGGGCCGGATCGGTCGCCACCCTCGATATCCGTCACGTTGAGGGTCACCGACAGAAGGCCTCCTCCCTCTGTGAGGGTCGTCGCAGCGCAGTCGAGCAGGGACATGACCAACTGATAGGCCTTGATAGGATCCACGACGATGGCGGGAGCGCTGGCGGTCACGTTTTGGCGCACCTTCACGTTGTCGCCGAGCGACGCTCTGGCCAGCTTGACGCCTTCCTTGACCACGGGGTGCAGTGGGATGGGCGGTGGCCCACCGCCTGCGCTGCGGGCGGCATACAGGACCATCGCGGTGAGATCCTTCGCGCGGTCCACCGCTTCATCGATTGACCTGAGCCTGGCTTGCATCGGATCCCCGTCCCCCAGGTTGAGGCGCGCCAGCTCGGCTGATCCTCTGATAACAAACAGGAGATTGTTGATCTCGTGGGCCACTGCGGCCGCGAGGTGGCCGATGATGACCATCGAACCGACGTCGCTCCCACGGGCCGCCGAGGCCTCCTCCCAGGCTTCCAACACCCGGCGTAGATCTGCAACCGCCGCGAGGGCCTCATCGACGCCGGCGCCTCCACTCGCCTTCAGCGCTGCAACGGCGGTGTCCACCCGCGCCAGAGGCTGCCTCCATCCGTCGTGCTTCGAGACCATCACTCCCCCGTTGACGCCAGCGCCTGGCGAACGGCGCCGGCGAGCTGCGCCACCGTGAAGGGTTTGGCGATGAACGACGTTCTCTCGGCCGTCTCCAACAGGTCCCGGAGCGCCTCGTCCGTGTAGCCGGAAGAGAACAGAAAGGCGAGCCGTGGCTTCTTCGCGCGAACGCGTTCCATCAGCTCACGCCCGCCGATCGACGGCATCACGACATCACTGATCACGAGGTCGATCTCGACGTCTTGCCGCAACACCTCGAGGGCTTGCCTCCCGTTCGTGGCCTCGATCACCGCGTATCCGAGCGCCTCGAGCATGCCGACAATCGCTGATCGGACCGCCTGCTCGTCCTCCACCACAAGGATTGTCTCATCGCCACCTTCGGCCTCCCTGTCCCCCGAGTCGCTCTTTTTGCGGACCGGCCCGGTCGCAACGGGGATGAAGACATCAAACCTGGTACCCTCCCCGGGAGAGCTCCGAACGTCAATGAACCCCCCGTGCTGTTTGACGATGCCATAAACGGTCGCCAACCCCATTCCGGTGCCTTTTTCCTTGTCTTTGGTCGTGTAGAACGGTTCGAAGACATGGGTCAGGGTCGTTGCATCCATGCCAGAACCGTCATCCTCAACCGAAACGCAAACATAGGTTCCATCCGCTACACCGGGTCGGCCCAACCCGGATTCCTCGACGAACACCCGCTCCTCGACTCCAATCTCGATCTTTCCGCCCTCAGGCATCGCATCGCGAGCATTCACGACCATGTTCAGAAGAACCTGGCCCAGCTGTCCGCGGTCGGCGCGAACGGTCGGCACGCTTTCCCCATCCCGAAGCGTGAGCTCGATGTTCTCCGGTATCACCCGGCGAAGGATCTCAAGCTCATCCGTCAACAGCGCCTTGAGGTCCAGCGCCTGCATCTCGAGAAGCTGCTGGCGCGCGATCGCCAACAGGTGTCGGGTCAGCTCCGCTCCGCGTTTGACGGTTTCGCGGATCACCTTGAACTCGCCAAGCTCTTCGCCGGCCTGGGGATAGCAGAGCCGCAGCAGTTCGGCCGAGCCCGAAATCGACATCAAAAGGTTGTTGAAGTCGTGAGCGATCCCGCCGGCGAGCTGGCCCAGCGCCTCGAGCTTCTGCACCTGCGCCAACTGTTGTTCCAGCCTCCGTCGCTCGCTGATGTCGATCAAGCTGCCCTCGATGATCGACGGATGGCCGCGATCGTCTTCGATCAGGCTCGCGCTCAGGACAACGGTCAGCGGCTCACCGTCCCGCCGCCTCATCGGAACCTCCCAGCCAATCACCGATCCGTTGTTGGCAAGCTCGTCGAGGAACCGCTGCCGATCCTCGGGCGACCCATAGAGGAGAGTGACTTCGACGCCCAGGACCTCCTCCGGCGAGCCGAAACCGAACATTTTCGCCACCGCCATGTTGCAGCTCAGGAGCCGCCCGTCGATGGTCGAGCGAAACACGCCGGCGACGTTTCGTTCGAAGAGCTGGCGGTACCGCTCCTCACTCGCCGCCAGTGCCGACTCCGCCTTCTTGCGTTCGGTGATGTCGGTCAGGGCTCCGACGATCGAGACGGTCCTGCCGTCCTCCACCATCGGGGCCTCGCGAACTTCGACCCACACCAAACGGCCGGTTTTAGACCGCAGCTCGAGCTCGTACGGCGGCTGCCGCTCACCGGTGGCTATGGCTGTCCGGGTGAGCTCGTAACCACGTTCATTGAGCGGATTGTCGGTCAAGAAATCGATCCAGTTTCTCATCGCCTCCTCGGGCTCGCAGTCGAGGATCTCGCGACATTGCGGACTCAGGTAAGTCAGCACGTTGTCTGCGCCGTGCGAGTAGAAGAGATTGGTGCTGTGTTCGACGATGTTCCGCAAGCGCTCCTCGCTCTCCCGCACCGCATCCTCGGCGAGCCGTGCTTCCGTGATGTCCTGGGCGACGCCGACCACCTGCTGAATCTCGCCGGCGTCATTTGCGACGGCAAAGCCCCGATCGCGGATCAGCCGCACTCGGCCGTCCGGACGCACGATCCGGTACTCCTCGGCATAGGCACCGGACTCCGCCAGTCGAGCGAAGGCCTCGTTTGTGCACCGCCGGTCGTCCGGATGGACGTACATGACCCAGCCCGACGGATTCTCGTACAGATCTTGGGGGTCGAGACCCCACACCCGTTCATACGCCGGGCTGGCGTAGACGACCATGCGAGTCTTCCAGTCGACCACCCAAAACACATCGTCGAGGGTCTCGAACAATCGACGGTAGGTGCGATCACTGCGGCGCAGCGCAGCCTCGGCCTCAGCTAGCCGGTTTTCGGTCCCGACCTCGGTCAGAACCCACCGAACGGTCCTGGGGAGGCCGCCCAGCAGGCCTTCGTCTTTGACGATGTAGTCTCTGGCGCCGAGCCGCATCATCTCGACCGCCACGCGCTCGTCACCGTGAGCGGTCATGACGATGAACGCCGGAAGGTCTCCACGTCGGTCGAGAGCCCCGATGATGTCACGCCCATTCTCCTCCCCGAGAATGAGATCGAGCACCATCAGGGAGGGGGCGCTCTCGGCGACCGCATCGAGGGCCGACGCCACCGAATGGACGGCCGCAACGCGGTAGCCTTCAAGCTCCAGTCTCATGCTCACGAGCCCGGCGAGGTCCTCGTCGTCCTCCACCACGAGAACGAGTGGCGTGATGCCGGCCGGGTCGTTCTCACGCATTGCCCTGCCGGCCGTTCGAAATGTCCCGTACGCCCAAATCGGGTCGAACCGACCACAAGCGGCCGCCGCTCCGAGCGAATATTCCGGAACGCTCCGATGTCTCGCGACGGTCCCCTGCCTGGGATTCGGTCGCAACCATCAGCACCAACGCCTCCCTCGGTTGTCGGCCCGGTGGAAAGGTCATCACAGCCAGGTGCTCGAGATCCTCGCCCGGGCGCCAACGTCCATCCCGAAATCGAGGTTACCACAATCGTGTTCGGACTCTTCTCAGTCCTTGAAGCCAATTCGGCGGTGTTAACGGGACACCTGATTGGTCGAAAGGAGGCTTTTGGTAAACTTGAAACGAGGTTCGGAATGGCTGATTGCATCGGAAAAGTGCTGGCGATCGATGACGACCCGGCGGTTCTCGAAACACTCGCCGGCACTCTCGGCCAGCTCGGTTACGACGTGTTGCAGAGCACAGAAGGGATCGAGGGCTATCGTCTCGCGGTCAAACACCGGCCGGATGTCATCCTTCTTGATGTCGTGATGCCGGACGCGGACGGCTTCGAAGTCTGCCACATGCTCAAGGACAACCCGGACACGGCGCTCATACCGGTAGTGTTTCTGACCGGCCACGGCTCGCGGGAGGCGAGGATCAACGGCCTTGACGTCGGCGCCACCGATTTCCTGGGCAAACCGAGCGACCTGGCGGAGCTCGAGGCCCGGGTGCGGAACCTCGTGGCATTTCGCCGCCTGACCCTCGATTTTATCTCGGCCGAGGAAATGATCTTTACCTTCGCCAAGCTGATGGAGGCGCGCGACCGCGATACAGGCGACCACTGCGCACGCCTTGCCGAGCTGAGCGTCGAACTTGGCCAGAGGCTCGGACTCGTGGAGGACGATCTCAAGGCATTAAACCGTGGCGGCTACCTGCACGACATCGGCAAAATCGGCATTCCCGACGCGGTCCTCCTCAAGCCTGCACAGCTCGAGCCCGAGGATTGGGCGATCGTCAAGCGCCACCCGGAGATCGGATACGAGATATGCCGGCCGATGAGCAGCTTCGAGCCGGTTCTACCCCTGATCCGTCACCACCACGAGCGGCAAGACGGCTCGGGTTATCCGGACGGGCTCGCGGGCGACCGAGTCCCGTTGATCGCACGAGTGTTTCAGGTCGTCGACATCTTCGACTCCCTGGTCAACACACGACCGTACCGAGAGGCGATGCCCGCAACCCAGGCGATCGAGATCCTTCGCGATGAGACAAGGCGCGGCTATTGGGACGAGGTGATCGTCGAGGAGTTCGTGGCCATGATCTCCGAGAGCGAGCAACTGTCGCATGCCGACGCGGATGCGGTGTGACGTCCCCTCCCCTTTGTGAACGGGGTCTGTGGTTCTGACCCCGTTTCCTGGCGACTGGACGACTACTCGCTCAGGAGTTCTCCGATCTGTTGTAGCAGGTCGTCGAACTCGAAAGGCTTGTAGACCACCCTGTCGGGCTGTGCAAAGTCGCTGAACAACTGCTCCCGATCTGGCTCGTCGGAGAGGTCTCGAGCTGTAAAGAGGATGATCCTGTTGCGGCGCTCATAAACTCCCGCCGCCTCGTCCTCGCGAATCGCTCGCGCCACTCGGTACCCATTCTCACCGGGAAGCATGACATCGAGGAGAACTAGGTCGGGTCGGGAAATCCGCACCGCGCCAAGGCCCTCGAGCCCGTTCGCAGCGGTCAGCACCTCGTACCCCGCCCTCTCCAAGGCCACCCGGGTCGTGGTGAGGATGTCCGGGTCGTCGTCAACCACCAAGATCGTCGCCTTCGTCATGCGTCCTCCTCTTTTCTCTCCCCCTTCAATATCGCACACTCGATCAGACCCGCACCAAACTCCCCGTCGTCGGGATAAGCCGCCGGACCAAGCACCCTGAGCGACGCCATGCCTCTGCCGCCGACCTCGAAGAGGTTCGTGGCCAACGTCGAGGCCAGCCGTCGTTTCACGACCCAGCCACCTTCGATCGGCGTACTCAGCAGCACTACAATGACACGGCCGTGCCACGGCTGATCGCAAAAAATGTCCAATGCGCGCGGAATATGGTGACGGAGCACGTTGTGGAGCGTTTCAAAATCGCCGGCGCTCAGCTTGGCGCCCGCGGGCGGCGACCCCTGTTCCATATCGATCACCAGGATGGTGAAGTAGGGATGCGCTCGGAATTTCGTGCGCACCTCGTTTTCAAAGGCGACGATTTCGGCCGCGTGCTCGGACGCGACCGGAAGGTGAAACGAGAATGTGCTGCCCGCGCCGAGCTCCGATTCAAGGAGCAATTCGCTGCCGTGCCCGTGCACCAGATCCCGACAGATCGTCAGGCCGAGTCCGGTGCCGGCCGGCCGGTCAGCGAGCACGTTGCCGGCCTGAAAAAAGGCATCGAAAACCTTTTTCTGGTCCGCATCGGACAACCCGATGCCAGTGTCGCTTACAGCTACCCTCACACGGCCGCCGTCGAGGTCGGCGGAAACGACGATCTTTCCACCCCCGGGGGTGGCTTTAAAGGCGTTGCTCACGAGGTTGGATACCACCTGTTCGATCCGTTTGGCGTCGACCAACATCTCGGGGAGACCGTTCGGAACGGCAAGCTCGAGCCCTATCGAGGAGGCGGCGGCCTGTGATACGAACGGCTCGACGATCTCGGACAGAAATGGGCCGGGTTTGACTGGTGCGGCCGCGATCGTGAGCTTTCCCGATTCGACCTTCGACATGTCCAGGAGGTCGGAAATGATGTAGTTGAGCCGGTCCGCGCCGCGCTTGATCATCTGCAGGAACTGCTGGTTCGTGTCTGCGCCTGCCGCCGGATCGACCAGGCTGACGGCATTCTTGATCGCGGTCAGCGGGCTTTTCAGCTCGTGTGAAACAGTCGACACGAAGTTGGACTTCACCTGGCTTAAGCGGTGCAGCTCGATATTGGTTTCGGTCAACTGACGTTCGGCTATCACCCGCTCGGAAATGTCGGTGGCGATCACTGTCGTGCTTGTGATCAGCCCTTCTGCATTCCGCACCGGCGACGTAGAGAATGCGAGCCACACTCCCCCACCCTCGCCCTGCTTGAGCGGTATCTCCCCCCGCCACTCGCTGCGGTTGCGAATCGCTGCAGCCAGCGGCGCGACGGCTTCATCCGGCGCCCCGATCTCTGTCAGGACGTCGATTTCTCGTCCGATGATCCGCCCCGCCGATATTTCGGTGATCTCCTCGAACGGCGGGTTCACGAACTCGATTTTGTCGTCGCCGTCTATGATCATCACGAGATTCGAGCTTTGCTCGACCGCCCTCGAGAACTTCCTCAGCTGGTGCTCCATCCGGCGCCGTTCGACCACCTCCGCCTCGAGCTTCTCGTTGGCCTCGGCCAACACCAGCTGGTGACGCTCCAGCTTTTTAATGACCTCGCGTTCCTTGTCAACCCGATGCCGCTCGCCGCGAAGACGATCCACCAGGTACCCGTAGAACACCGCGACCGTGAAAAGGAACGGAATTCGAATCAGGGCCTCGCTGGTCAATACCTGTTCGGGTCCGTACGTGCGGGCGACGAGAGCCAGGTAGGCGACACACACGACCAATACGCTCAGCGCGATGAGGCGGACATTCTCGGCAATGCCGGCGAGGAAGAGCACGAAAAAGTAGAGATAGAAGAAATCAGCGTTGAATCGGCCGGTCGCGACCAAAGCCGCGGTGATCCACGCCGTGTCGCCGATCACGGCAGCTGCGACAACCAACGAGGAGCGTAGCCGCTGCGACGGCAGCAACAGCAGACCGATGTTGGACAGCAGCGCCACGGCCATCAGCGCCATCAGCAGTGGCGGAAAACCGCTCGGACGCACCTCGACCACGAGCAGGCTGCTGGTTGCGATGATCAACATGAACCGCAAGAGGATGAATCCCCGGTCCATCATCTGCGACAGCCCTCTTCCGTTTCAGGATGTCTTGCGAGCGTCACCCTCAACTGCAACCCCCGATTTATCCGCCTCCCGGAATGACAACCGTCTCACAATAGTAGCGCGCCCGGAGCCGCGCGCGATCCAGACGGAGAATGGCTGTCATGGTTGATCCGGAACGGGGTATCATGGATCGTATGTCAGAGGGAAAGCAGAAGGAGAGCGGATTGATTACCACCGAGAAACATGACGAGGTGACGGTGGTGGCGGTTGGCGCAGATCTCGATGCCCATCGGTCACAAAAGGCCAAGGACCTGCTGGGTGAGATCATCAAAGGCGGAACCGTCAGACTTGTCGTAGATCTGTCATCGGTGGCGTTCGTCGACTCCGCAGGCCTCGGCGCGCTGGTGTCAGCACTCAAAAGCGTTCGGCCGTCAGGCGGAGACGTGAGGATATGCGGCGCGCGGCCCGAGGTCACCACTGTTTTCGAGCTCACCCGGATGACGAAGATCTTTCGGATTTTCCCCGACCGTGAGTCGGCCCTCGCGAGCTTTCGGACCGACCGGTGATGGGTGCCGGATGGTGAACGTCTCCCGTCATCCCCACGTGTCAGGGACCCGCCGATGACCTCAACCGGGGGGCCTCCTCCCTGGTTTGACCGCGGCGGGATGCAGGCTTGGACCGAGGGCATGGCCAAAGCCTTGCGCAGGCGGGTCGCGATCATCGGTCCCGATGACGCCCCGTTGATATCGGCGGGTACCGGCCAAGGCGAGCCAGTGAGGATTCCGTTCCAGGTCAACGGCGTGAACGTCGCGTCGGTCGAGATCACACCCGGCGAGCTCGCTTCGGGGTTGGAAATCCTGACCCACCAAGCGGTCGGGACCCTCCAGTCTTTTGCCGACGCCCGAAACAGCATGACCGACCTCGTGAAGACCACGGCTCATCAATGGCGAGAGCTGTCCCTCCTGTACAGGTTCTCCGATCTGATTGCTGGCCTTCAGGATCCGGACGCCCTGGCAAACCTCCTCATGGGTCGGGCCAATCGTGCACTTCACTGCCAATGCGGGGCGATTGTCTACAGGAGCGGTGAAGGGGAATCGGGGTTTGCATGGACCGGCGACGGCGCCGCACAGTTGCGCGGATTGACCGAGTGGGGGGCGCGGCTCGAATCGGGCATGATTCTCACCGGCATCGAAGGCGCCGTGGAGTCCGGTTTCGAGGGTTCGTTTCCCGGGCGACCCGTTCTGGTGGTGCCGCTGCGGTGTCGCGACCGTAACTTCGGTGCGCTCGCTGCCGCCTCGGAGAACCGCGACATGTTCACGGCCGAAGACCTCAAGCTGGCCTCGCTGCTCGCCCGCCAGGCCGGGCTGGCATTCGCCAATCTCGAGCTGATCGACCAGGCCCGCGAGCACGAGCGGCTGCGTCGTGAGCTCGAGGTGGCGGCCGAAATCCAGGCCTCGATCATGCCGCCGCAGGTCACCGAAACCGAGAGGTTCGAGGTGGCGGGAACCTGCCTGCCGGCGCAATGGGTGGGCGGCGACACCTTTTTTGTGCTGCCCCAGGACGACGGCCTGCTGGCCGGGGTGGCGGACGTGTCCGGCCATGGCCTGTCCTCCGCGTTGCTCATGAATGCCTTCGCCTCGGAGATCGAAGCGTTGTCGTTCACTCACACCTATCCCGCCGAGCTGCTGCGCATCACGAACCGGCTGGTGTGCGCTCGGGTTGGAGCCATGGGCCTCTTCGTCACCGTCGTCCTTCTCAGGTACTGGTCCGACGGCAGCGTCTCGATCGCCAACGCCGGTCATCCTCCTCCGATGGTCATCACGCCAACCGGTTCGATCGAAATGGTCACGGCCAGCAGTCTTCCGCTCGGAATTCTCGAGGACGAATCCTTTGAGGACGTCCGGCTGGAGGCATCTCAACAGGAGGTCATCGCGACCTACAGCGACGGCATCACCGAAGCCGTGGCGCCCGACGGTACGATGTTTGGGATGGGACGGCTGCGCCAGTCACTGGGTGCGGCGGCGCCTGATGTCCGGGGGGCGGTGGAGGTGCGGGACCTCATCCTGGAAGACTTGAGCGAGTTCGAGGCCGGTCAGACACGATCTGACGATCTCACCCTACTCGTCGTGCGGAGGAAGCAATGACGGATTCAAAAACGGTGGTGGTGATTGATGACTCGCCGAGCATCCGCGAAACCATCGCCTTCATTCTCCAGAGCGAGGGCTTCGAGGTCTACACTGCAGTCAACGGTCGCGAGGGACTCGAGCTCGTACGCTCTGTTCGCCCGCGGGCAGTGCTTCTCGACGCGATGATGCCCGAGATGGATGGATTCGATGTGTGCCGGCAGATCCGCGGGGATGGCGAACTCGCCTCGACACAGGTCATCATGTTGACGACAATGGGCATGGAGGTCGACCGCGAGCGTGCACTCAACGCCGGAGTCAATCACTTCCTCACCAAGCCTTTCGACGACGAACAGGTGCTGGAGCTGCTCGACGAAGCGTTCGCCGACTAGCCCGCATATCTCACGGGTAGGCAAAAAAGTGGCTCCAAACTTGGTGTAAAATACTGTTGTCTCGACAGTTACAACCAAGAAAGGAACCCGAGTCTTGCATACACAGTGTATTCCCGAGCAGCTTGAGTTTGAAGGCCTTGGTACGCGCAAGGTGGTGACTGATTTCAGTGGAGGACGGACCACTTCCGACGCCGGTGGTCTTCTGCTTCGAGAGGTCGAGAAGGGTACGGGAATCCTCCTCGGGTTTGCAGATTGCTTTGTCGACACCTTTCTGGATGCGTACCCCAAGCCGTGAAAGAGGGTCATCCTCGACATCGACGCGACTGACGATCCGCTTCACGGCGAGCAGGAGGACCGGTTCTTTCATGGGAACTACGGCTGCTAGTGCTATCTGCCGTTGTATGTCTTCTGCGACGATCACCTGCTGTGTGCTCGTTTGAGGCCGTCGAATATCGATGCATCCTTGGGATCTCTCGAGGAGCTGGAACGAATCGTCAGACAGATTCGAGATCGCTGGCCGGACGTACAGATCATCGTGCGCGGGGACTCGGGTTTCGCACGTGACGACCTGATGACCTGGTGCGAGGACAACGGCGTTGATGACATCTTCGGGCTCGCGAGAAACAACAGGCTGGTGAGAAAGATCGTCAAGCAGCTGAAGAAGGCAAAGAAAAGGTTTTGGAAAACCGGTCGGGCAGCACGGTGCTACCGGGACTTTAGGTATCGCACGCTCAAGAGCTGGAATCGGGCCCGGCGGGTCGTCGGTAAGGCGGAGCAGCTTTCCAAGGGGGAGAATCCCCGATTCGTGGTGACCTCGCTGTCCAAAGAAGAGTTCTCAGCCCAGGAGCTGTACGAAGATCTGTACTGTGCTCGGGGTGACATGGAGAACCGGATCAAAGAGCAGCAGCTTGGTCTGTTCGCTGACCGCACCAGCTCCACGGCATTCTCCGCCAATCAGCTGAGGCTCTGGTTTTCGTCTGTCGCCTATGTCTTGCTCAGCGAGCTGCGGCGGGTAGGCCTCAAAGGCACCGAGCTCGCGCGGGCGCAGTGCAGCTCCATCCGCACCAGGCTCCTGAAGGTCGGCGCCCACGTGTCGCTCAGTGTCAGGAGGATTTGGGTGAGGTGTGCGAGCGGATACCCCTACCAGAGGATCTTCGCGACGATCCTCGCCAATCTCCGGGCTCACTACCAACCGCTGCGAGTCTGATCGCCCATCTCTTTCTCTGAAACCGCGAATCCTCAGCTGGCCGCATGTGAAAGGTATGCCTTGTCTGACCGAAACACCGCAGTCAGGACACCGCAATCGCGTCGACGCCGATATTCGACCTCGCGCACTTCCTGAAACCGAAAAACCGAGCCCCCAAACCCGTCATTCAGCCTCTCCGGGCTTCGGTGTGAGATATGCGGTATAGCCCGTACGGATCATAAAGCTCGTCAGTTCCATCTCACCGGGTGATAGGTGTCCGTCAGATCGTCGTAATACAGCTGCGGTTGTCCCGATCCGATCTTGATCCACAGATCGGGATAGGGGTCGCCGTCGAGGTCGTTATGGGAGCTTTGTTGCGCGATGGCATAGATGATCGGCTCGGGATAAAAGGGTTCAAAACGATATATGTAGTACACGTAATGGCGCGAGCGAGGCCCGAGTTCGATGCCCTGGCCCTCGAGCAGCATGGTCTCGTACGGCTGGTAAACCTTCAGAGCATAGGTCGAGTTTCCAATACTGAAACCCTCGGGGTAGTAGGTGCGGTGATCCCGCTCGTACATGATTTCGTCTTCGCTGATCAGCTTCAGATAGTTCAGCATGCGGCTTCGCTTCAGGTTGAGAGTGGCGTACCGCGTCGCAATCACCGCCAGGACGCTGATAATCCCGAGGATGGCCACCACAACCAAAAGCTCGATGACCGTAAAACCGGAAGTATTCAATCGCAATCTCATGGCTTCACCCCTTCGACAATGGGTACCCGGACCTCGGCGCTGAACGTCACCAGATGCGGCCCTCTACCCTTGAACACGATCCTGTAGCCGCCCTGATCGTCCAACTCGTAAAACGTCGAAGGGTCCGTCAGCAGGACGCGCAGCTCAACCGGCAGTGACTCTTCAACGGCCGCGAGGTCGGCGGGATACTCGCCCCGCTCACGGTGATATGCCTCGACACTCTCGCTGACCAGGATGACGTCGGCGGCGGAGACGGCCGTCGCGCGTCGGCGTGGATCGACGTTGGGCGACTGCCTCACCTCGCTGGCCCTCGGTATCATGAGTAGGATAAAGGCGATTTCTCCGGCGATGATCAACATCGTAACCATGAGAAAAGCCCGCGACTCCGGGAACAACCTGCGCTGCTTTTGCGCGGTCGGCCGCTGGGCGTCGACCACCTGTTGTTTGGCGGCCTCCCTCCCGGCTGTTTTGATCGAGCACTCAAAGCACACAGGCTCGCCTTCACCGGGCGCAAGACACTCCTCGCAGACCTCGGCACCGCAACTCGAGCAGACCGCCCGCGCATCAATCTCCGGATGATTCTTGCACGTCGCCATCTGCCCACTCCTTCCCCTTACCGTCGATCGTTTCCTCGCTCTCCGCTTCCGACACAGTTCTCGAGAGCTCCTTGAGCGTTGTGGCCCCCGCTTTCACCTTCCCCAGACCGTCCCACCACATCTGCATGTAACCGCTCTCACGCACGGAGTCGAGCACCTGGTCGCGGTCCGTTCCAGCCGAGACAACGGACTGCAGTCGAGGGCTCGACACGACCAGCTCGTAAACGCCGATCCGACCGCGGTAGCCGGCTCCCCGGCAGCGGTCGCATCCCGCCCCTTCGCGATACGGAACACCGCGCTCCAACCAACCCTTGAGGGATCGTGCGTCTTCCGATGATGGCTCGACGTCGTGAACGCAGTCGGGGCATACCTTCCGCACCAGTCTCTGCGCGAGAATTCCGATAACACTCGAAGCAATCAGGTATCGCGGCAGGCCAAGATCCACAAGACGGACGATCGCCGACGGCGCATCATTGGTGTGGAGGGTCGAAAGCACGAGGTGGCCCGTCAGCGCCGCCTGAACCGCGATCTGTGCGGTTTCGAGGTCTCGGATCTCGCCGATCAGGATGACGTCCGGGTCCTGCCGGAGGATCGACCGCAGACCACTTGCAAACGTGAAACCTGCCCGGTCGTGAACCTGGCCCTGGCTGATCCCGCGCAGCTCATACTCCACCGGATCCTCGAGGGTGACAATGTTGATATCCGGTTGGTTGAGATGGCGCAACGAGGCGTACAGCGTCGAGGTCTTGCCGGATCCCGTCGGCCCGGTGACGAGCACGATGCCCTGACGCCGACGCAGCAGATCACGCCATCTGTCGAGCAGCGACTCTGACATCCCGATATTCTCGAGGTCGAACCTCTGACGCTCCTTGTCGAGCAGGCGCATGACGATCTTTTCGCCGCGAATCGTGGGAAAGGTCGACATCCGCACATCGACCTGGCGTCCCCGGTAGCGGACCCGCACCTTGCCGTCCTGCGGAACCCGCCGTTCCGAGATGTCGAGCTCGGAGAGGATTTTGAGGCGCGATATGACTGCCGGCGCGACCGTCGCCTGAAGATTGAACGGCTTGTTCTGGAGGACGCCATCGATGCGGTATCTGACCACGACCGCGCCCTCCTGAGGCTCGAGGTGGATGTCCGACGCCTCCTCCTGAATGGCTCTCGCGATGATGAGGTTCACCAACCGGATCAACGGCCGACCGACCTCAGCCTCGTCGAGGGACACGGCGATGTCGATAGGTGCCCCGCTTAACGATTCGAACTCAATCAGGGTGTCGCTTGACCACGGGTCGAGCTCGCCAAAATACTCGGTCAGGCGCCGGTCCACGTCACGCTCGAGAGCCAGAACCGGCAGAATCTCCTTGCCTGTGAGAAACCGCAACTCATCGAGCTTGGCGATGTTGTTGGGGTCAGGCATCGCGACGGTGAGCTGGTTGTCGACCATGAAGAGCGGTATGACCTTGAGCTCGAAGGCTTTTTCCTTCGGCACGAGGTCGATAACGACGGCGTCGCCGTAGGTGGTGTCCAGATTGACTGCCGGCACGTTATGGAGCTTTGACAGCACGTCACGCAGGACGTCGGGGGTCAAGGCTCCCATTTCGATCAGGATTTCGCCGATAAAGCCGCCGCGGTTTCCCTGCAGCACCATGGCCTTACGCAGCTGCTCGGCGTTGACCAGCCCGCGACTGATGAGCAGCTCTCCAACCCGATTCCGGTCGGCATTCCTGTCCGCGATCGAACGATATTGTGCCATCCTGTGTCTTCCGACCCATGCTACGTCAATCCCCAGGGGTTCACAACAAACGTTCGAGTCATTCACTCCCACGCTCCGGCCAGCGAGATCGCGGGAATTGACGCCGCACCAGCGCAATGACAGAGTAGAGACCATCGAAATATCCGGAAATCGCCTTTCTGGCCGTGGGAGGTGGGAACATCGACAAAGACAGCCGATCGGAGATGGCACGCGCGTTGCGGGCAATTGACGCCCGGGGCGTCTGTTGCCGTGCGGTTGCCGCCGGACGGCGCGGGGAGGCACTGCTCAGGGAAATTTGCCGCGGTCTGGTCGGGGCCGGGTACACAGCAGCTGTCGTCCATTACCTGAGCCCGGAAACGCGCGGGCCTCGGCTCGCAGCGTATGCCGGGATCGAACTCGCGGAAACCGACGATACTGCATCGGCCACCGTAGATCCCGCAAAGGCAACGGGCGCGGCCGATTTGACCCTCGCGGTTGTCCACGACCTTGCCGAATCGGCGGAAAAGGACTCGCTTATCCGCGCCGCGCGCGACCGCGGCGGCCGCGCCCTCGCGCGGCTGCGAATCAGACCGTCGAACGGAGAACTCGCTCTGCTCAGCGTCTTCGCGTCCGATCCGGGCGCCTTTACAGGCGAGGAGGCTGCTCAGCTCGAGGGGATCGTTCACGACCTCGAGGTTGCCCTTCATACCCCTCCTCCGCCCGGCCCCGCCGGCAATGCGTTCACTCCAGGTCCGGCTGCGGCTCTCGTCGGCGCGCGGCCGCCGTCCGCTCGGACGAGGCGCAAAACCGAGCGAGCCATGGGGGAACAGCTCGAACTCACCCGATCCATCACCGACTCCGCTCAGGACGCAATCATCATGGTCGACGAGGACGGTGCTGTCACCTACTGGAACCGGGCAGCCGAGAATATCTTCGGCTGGACCGCAGAGGAGATACTGGGGCAGCAGATTTTCGGTGCGCTGGTTCCGGAGGATTTGCACGACGCCGCCCAGCGCGTGTTCGCCAGCTTCACCAATGCCGGTGCCGGCGGTGCCATCGGCAGGACACTCGAGCTCTCCGCCCTGCAAAAAAACGGCGGCGAGATTCCGGTCGAACTTTCGCTGTCCAGCGTCCGCCTGCGGGGGCGATGGCAGGCGATCGGGATCATCCGCGACATCACCGAAAGAAAGCGGGTTCTCAACGATCTCAAGGAGGCAAAGCTGGCAGCCGAGGCCGCGGCCGAGGCGAAATCGATGTTTTTGGCAAACGTCAGCCACGAGCTCCGTACGCCTCTGAACGGGATCATCGGCATGACGGACCTGTTGCTGGACACGCCCCTCGACCGGCAACAGTACGATTTCGCCCGCACCGTGCGCCGCTCCGGCGAGATCTTGCTTGCCGTCATCAACGACATTCTCGATTTCTCGAAAATCGGCTCGGGAAAACTCGAGTTCGAGTCGATTCCCTTCTCCGTCCGCGCGTGCGTCGAGGAGGTTGGAGATCTGCTTGCACAGAAGGCGGCCGTCAAGAACTTGGAGCTGGTCATCATGGTCGACCACCGGGTGCCGCCAGACGTCGAGGGCGACCCGGGCAGGCTGCGCCAGGTGATCACCAATCTCGTGAACAACGCCATCAAATTCACCGAAAAGGGAGAGGTCGTGGTCGCAGTTCGTCCGGCGGAAAGCGATGACCAGCGGGTCGGTCTGGTATTCGAGGTGGAGGACACCGGGATCGGCATCCCGACCGGCCGCATCGGCGATCTCTTCCTGCCGTTCACCCAGGCCGACGCATCCACCACACGCCGTTTCGGTGGAACGGGGCTCGGTCTGAGCATCGTCAAGAGCCTGGTCGAGCGAATGGGCGGAACGCTCGAGGTCGAAAGCCGTGAAGGCGAAGGATCCGTTTTTCGGTTCATCGCCTTTTTTGCCCCGGCGCAGCCGCGGGAGGCCGACACACCCATCCGTCACGATTCGCTGGCCGGCCTCAACGTCTTGATCGTCGATGACAACAAGACCAACAGGCGCCTCCTCGAAGAACTTCTCAATCGGTGGGGTTGTACGATCGAAGCCGCGGCCAGCGGGGCCGACGCCATCGATCTTCTGATCGCAGAGGACGAAGCGGTTGCGTTCGATTTCGCGATCCTCGATTTCAGCATGCCCGGAATGGATGGCGCCTCCCTCGCCGCCGCTATCAAGACCAACCCGCGATTTTCCAAGCTCCCTCTCATCCTTTTGACCTCGATGCCGGAGTACGGAGACGGCGCGAGGATGCGCGAGGCCGGATTCTCTGCCTATCTCACCAAACCGATCAAGCAGTCGTATCTCTACGACGCAATCCTTTCAGTACTGGCCGAGTCGGATGTACCGGCGACTGAAAAGCCCCGCAGATTGGTCACGCGCCACACCCTGGTGGAGGCCAGGCAGTCGCGGCTGCGCATTCTCGTCGTGGAGGACAACCAGATCAACCAGAAAGTCGCTGCGCGAATGTTGGAACGCCTCGGATATCGATGCGACATCGCTGGCAACGGCCAGGAAGCCCTCGATGCTCTCGACCGCCGCTCATACGACGTCATCCTCATGGACTGCCAGATGCCGGTCATGGACGGCTTCGAGGCAACGAGAAGTATCAGGGATCGCGAACGCGACCGAGAACAGCACACGCCGATTATCGCCACCACAGCGCACACGTTGGACGGCGACCGCGAGCGATGTGTTGAGGCGGGCATGGACGGCTACATCTCGAAGCCGATAGACATTGAGGAGCTCGCTGATACTCTCGAGCGGTTCGATTTCGCGGCCGACCACGCGAAGATCCCATTCTTCGATGAAGACCGCCCTCTCACTCTCGACCCCTCCCGCATCCGCAAGATCTCCCATGGCGACCAGGAGTTCCAACACCGTTTGCTGAGGCTTTTCATGGACGAGAGCAAAAACCGACGCAGCGCCATCGACGCAGCCCTCGAAGCCGAGGATGCGTCGGCCCTGCAGGAGCAGGCGCATGCTCTCAAGGGCGGCGCCGCGAATATCGGCGCTGACGGTACCGCCGAGCTCGCCAGGCGTCTGCAGAAAGCCGCCGAGGACGGTGATATGGTCCTTTGCGCCACCCTCCGGCAACGGCTTTCCCTCGAACTCGACGCCGCGCAGGCCGGGCTCCGCCGGATGCTGGACGAGCTTGACGACGACGGCCGGCTCTAACCCGCATATCTCACCGGGTTTCGTCGCAAGGGCAGCCAGATGAGAAAACAACGCTGGGTGCGATACATCGCCGGTCGCAGCAGGAAGCTGGTGAGATATGTGGGCTGAATCACTCCGATTCGAGTTATGATGACTCGGGACCCGGGGACCGCGCCCACGGGGCCTGGGAACCGAAACAAGCGGGCGATCGTAGTGAACAGCAGGCCAGGTTCGCCGCGACCACGAGCGTCGATGCCGTCATCTGGCGGCCCCGACGCGAGTTCGGGAGGCTAGATGGATTGGTCGGCTCGCATCATTCTCGCGGACGAGGACCACGAGCGAAGGCGCTTGGTGCGCGCGGCCCTTGCCACCATCGAAGGGGATGTTGAGCTCACCGAAGTCTCATCGGACGAGGACCTCAAGCGGTCGCTGGCCGGCGACGGCCCGACACCGGTCGTCATCGCCGGCGTCGGCAGCAAAAGCTCGACACGTTTTCATTTTCTCGAGACCGTCGTCGCGCTCCGGCCGTCGGCGCCGACGGTAGTGATGGCCGATGCCGCGGAGGAGGCACTCGTTGTCGATGCACTTCGAGGCGGCGCCGGCGATCTCGTGGTCGCGACACCATCAGGGGTCAAACGTCTCCTGCCCGCGGTCGCGACCGCCCTCGAGGAGGCTCGTGTCGCCGCGGAGACTGAGTCTACAATCACCAGCGATCCGGAGATGGCTGCCTCGATCGTCGATGCCCTGGACACGCTGGTCGTGGTCGTCGATCCGGAGGGCCGCATCGTGCACTTCAACCGCGCCTGCGAGGCGGCGACCGGTTTCACTGCAGAAGAGCTCAGGGGCCGTCGTATTTGGGACGCGCTCATTCTCGACGACGAACGCGAATCAGTCATTGGCGTCTTCACCGACCTCCTAGTCAATGGGAACCAGTCGCGTCACCTCAATCATTGGCTGACCAAGGACGGTCCGCCACGCCTGATCTCGTGGTCCAACGCCGCAGTGGGAGACCGAACCGGCCGCGCCAAGTACGTCATCGGTACCGGGGTCGACGTCACAGATCGGCGGGATGCGAAGGCCGAGGCGGCCTCGGGAACTGCGTTTTTCGAGGCCCTCGTCGACACGATGTCCGACGCCTTGATCGTCGACGACGTCGAAGGCCGTGTGACCTATGTCAACAGTCGGTGCTGCGAGCTGTTCGGATACTCGCGCGAGGAGATGATCGGGCAACACCTTGCCAAATTCCTCGACCCCGCCAGCGTTCCGGTTCTTCTCAAGGAGACGGCCGGACGTTTCGTTGGAAGAAACGAGCCGTACGAGCTCATCGTGCGACGAAGGGAAGGCAACCCGGTCAGCTTCCTGGTCGCCCCGCAGGCGCTGCGGGACGCCGACGGCGAGCGGACGGGATCGTTTGCCGTGCTGACCGACCTGACTGCAATCCGACGGACCGAGGCGGAGCGCTCCCTGCTGGCGACCGCGATCGAGCAATCGGGTGAGTCGGTGATCATCACCGGCACGGACGGAGAGATCCGTTACGTCAACCCGGCGTTCGAGGAGGTGACCGGCTACTCGCAGGACGAGGCTATCGGTTCGAAACCCAGCATCCTCAAGAGCGGCCGTCAGGACGATGCGTTCTACCGTGATCTGTGGAAGACCATCACCGCCGGCGAGGTCTGGACCGGGACGTTTATCAATCGCGCCAAGGACGGCACACTCTTCGAGGAAGACGGTACCATCTCCCCTGTCCGGGACGAATGCGGCAATATCGTCGCCTTCGTCGCAGTCAAACGTGACGTCAGCGAGGAGCGCCTGCTCGCCAAGCAGCTCGAGCGCGCCCAGAAGCTCGAGGCAGTCGGCCTGCTTGCCGGCGGCATCGCGCACGACTTCAACAACCTCCTGATGGCGATCGCCGGATCAACCGAGGTCCTGGGCCTCCGCGCACCGAAGGAAATGGTCGAAAGCGCAGAGATGGCGACAATCCGCAAGACTGTCGAACGCGGCGCCGAACTCACCCGCCGCCTGCTGTCGGTCGCCCGCCAGCAGTCGCTTGAACTGGCGCGCGTCGATCTCAACGAAATTGTCGAACGGGAGCTCGACATCCTCCGCCGCATCGTTCCCGAGTCAATCAACATCGAGTTTTCCGCCGGCGCCGGGCCTCTCACGGTGCGTGGCGACCGCGGGCAGCTGGCGCAAACCGTCATGAACCTGGTCATCAATGCTCGTGACGCCTTGCCCGACGGCGGTCGAATCGAACTCTCGACCGTGATGGTGACCGCCGATGCGCTCTTGCTGACAGCTCACCCCTCGGCCAAGGGCGGCAAATATGTCAGGCTCACAGTCGAGGACAACGGGATTGGAATGGATGCCGACGTCCGTGACCACGTGTTTGAGCCGTTCTTCTCGAACAAGAACGATCCCGAGAAATCGGGGCTCGGACTGGCGACCGCCTACGGCGTGGTTCGCCAGCATCACGGAATGATCAATCTCGAAAGCAGCCCGGGCGCCGGGACCCGGTTCGACATCTATCTCCCGGCCGCTGCGGCAACCGCTGGAGAGGTCGACTCAGAACCGGAGATCGCTACGGCCGGAGGCGGTGAGAGGATTCTCGTGGTCGAGGACGAACCCGCCGTCCGGCACGCCCAGGTGGAGATGCTGAGCGCTCTTGGTTACGAGGTGCGCGAGGCCGAGAACGGTCGCCTCGCGCTCGAGGTGCTCAAATCGGAGGGCGACGCCATCGATCTCGTGCTGAGCGATGTGACCATGCCCGAGATGGGCGGCCGCGAGCTTTACGACCAGGCCCACCAGCTGAAACTGGAGATTCCTTTTGTCTTTTCGTCGGGCTATACGGGGAACGAGTTCATGAACCGGCTGCGGGACGGCGAACATATCCATTTCATCGCCAAGCCTTATTCCCTTTCGCAGCTGGCCGGAATCATCCGAAAGGCCCTCGCTGAGAGCGCCGGCCGGGAGGCGTGACGGTGGCCGCAGGCGCCGACTGACCAGCGATCTCACTCGCCGGAGCTGTCAACCTCGGCAAAAACCTCCTCGCCCTCGGTCGCGAACTCTTCGAGTGGCTCCTCGCCGGCGGCCTCCGTCAAGCGCTGGCTGCGGTACTCGACCGCCGCGCCGATGAACGATTTGAAGATCGGATGCGGGTTATAGGGCCGCGACTTGAACTCGGGGTGGAACTGGCAGGCCAGGAACCACGGATGATCGGGCAGCTCGATGACCTCGACGAAGATTCGGTCCGGAGACTTGCCGCTCACCACCAGGCCCTTCTCTTCGAAGAGCGGCACGTACTCTGGGTTGACCTCGTAGCGGTGGCGGTGGCGCTCCCACACCTCGTCTGCGCCATACATCTCCCACGCATTCGAGCTCGGTGTCAGCCGGCACGGATACTTGCCGAGACGCATGGTGCCGCCCATCTGGTCGACGCCTACCAGCTCGCGCATTTTGTAGATCACCTTGTACGGCGGCTGGTTGACGAACTCAGTGGAGTGGGCGCCGGCCAGCCCGCACACGTTGCGGGCAAACTCGACGATCGCGGTCTGCAACCCGAGGCAGATCCCGAAGAAAGGGATCTTGTGACCGCGCGCGAACTCGATGGCGCGGATCATGCCCTCGATGCCGCGCTTGCCGAAACCACCGGGCACCAGGATCGAATCGACCTCAAAAAGTTCGCCAGGATAGCCGGAACCCTCGAGGGTTTCCGAGTCGATGAACACCAGCTTGGTCGTGACGCCGTTGGCGAGGCCACCGTGGATCAGCGCCTCATTCAACGACTTGTACGAATCGGCGAGATCGACGTACTTGCCGACGATGCCGACCGAGACCTCCTCGGTGGCGGCACGGGTCGCGTCGACGACCTTGCGCCAGCGGCTCAGATCGCGTTGGCCCTTGGGCAGATTGAGGAGCTCGAGGACAATCTCGTCAAAGCCTTCGGCGGCCAGCTTCAGCGGCACATCGTAGATCGTGTCGGCATCCTGGGCCGGGATCACCGCCCGCGATTCGACGTTACAGAAGAGCGCGATTTTGTCGCGAAGATCCTGCGGCAGCGGCCGGTCACAGCGACAGAGCAGGATGTCGGGTTGGATACCAATCTGGAGCAGGCCCTTGACCGAATGCTGGGTCGGCTTGGTCTTGAGCTCGTCCGATCCCTTGATGTAGGGCACCAGGGTGAGATGGACGTTGAGCACGTTGCCGCGGCCGGCCTCAGTTCGGAATTGGCGGATAGCCTCGAGGAAGGGCAGTGACTCGATGTCGCCCACCGTGCCGCCGATCTCGACCATGACGAAGTCGACGTCGCCACCGAGAGCACGGATTCCGTCCTTGATCTCGTCGGTGATGTGCGGGATCACCTGCACCGTCTTGCCCAGGTAATCGCCCCGCCGCTCCTTCTCGATCACCGTCTGATAAATCTTGCCGGTGGTGAAGTTGTTCTTCTTCGCCATCGAGATCGAGGTAAAGCGCTCGTAGTGACCGAGGTCGTGGTCGGTCTAGGCGCCATCATCCGTCACGAAGACCTCACCGTGCTGGAAGGGCGACATCGTGCCGGGATCGACGTTGACGTAGGGGTCGATCTTGAGCATGGTCGCCGTGTAACCGTGGGCCTCCATCAGCGCCGCCAGTGACGCCGCCGAAATGCCCTTGCCCAAGCCTGAAACAACGCCCCCGGTGAAAAACACATACTTCGTCGCCATCTCGACTCCTCCCGCTCACTCTCCGTTGATGATCTTTTTGACACGCTCGAGATCTTCCGGCGTGTCCACCCCGAACGCCGGATGCGGCGCGTCTAAAACCAATATCGGAATACCGTTTTCCAGCGCCCGCAACTGCTCGAGGCCTTCGGCCTGCTCGAGCTCGGACGGCGGCAGCGCGACGAACTCTTCGAGTGCATCGCGACGGAAGCCATAGATCCCGAGATGGAGCCGCCACAGTTTCCACGCTACCTCACGGTGTCTCGGGTAGGGGATCGGCGAGCGCGAGAAGTACAGCGCCCGACCCCGCGCGTCCCGGACCACCTTGACTGCGTTCGGGTCTTCGGCGCGCTCCGCCTCGAGCGGCCGGCACAGGGTCGATATCCGCACTTCGTCGTCGCCGATGAGCCCGCCGACCAGTACATCGATGTTGTCGCCGGAGAGCAGCGGCTCGTCGCCCTGAACGTTGATCACGATCTCCCACTCGTCGCGGCCCGCAACCGCAGCCGCTACCCGATCGGTCCCAGAAGGACACTCGCCGGTCATGACCGCTTCGGCGCCTGCAGCAGCCGCAGCTTCAGCAATCCGCCCATCATCGGTCGCGACGATGACGTGATCGACCGTCGTCGCCTCGGATGCGCGACGCACGACGTGCACGATCATTGGCTCGCCGGCCAGCTCCGCCATCGGCTTCCCCGGGAAACGGGTGGAAGCCCAGCGTGCCGGAATCACCGCGACGACCCTAGCCCGCATGTCTCACCAACTTCCTACTGCGGCCGGAAATCTGCGGCAAACTGCGGCGTTTGCTCCCGTCGGGCTGCTCAACGTACCGTCAAGTACGATTCCGCGGCCCTCGGGTCGCAAACACCACATCTCACAACAGCTTTCCGGCCTCGTGACGAAACCTGGTAAGACATGCGGGTTTAAATCAGCTTTTCTCATTCTGTATATCGATCCTATTGGGCAGTCGGATGGAAGTCAAGAAGGGCCCACCGGATTCATACAGTCGTTTGTTAGGAATTCATAAAATGTTGTATTTATTTATATTTAACGTTCATTTTCAGCAATTCTTGGTCGACCGATGCCGTTTTCACGTGTTTTGGAAACCCAACTCCAGAACGCAAACGAGGGGCACTTGTCAGAATCGATGGAAATTGATACAAACAACTGTATGAATTTGACGACTCGCAAACGTCTCTTGCAGGCGGCCACCCGCCTCTTCGCCGATAACGGCTATCGGGGAGCTTCGGTGCGCGACATCTGCAACCTTGCCGGCGCCAACCCTGGAGCGGTCTCGTATCACTTTGGCGGCAAACGGCAGCTCTACCGGGCGGTGCTGCGTCGGGCCGCAGCCGGTCTCGCCGACATGGGGCCGACCGCAGATGACCACACCGGCCATCGCGTGCCCATCAACCTGCTCGATGCCCTACGACGGGTCCTCGATCGCATCCAGGCGGATGACGCGGCCACGCGCCTCGTCCTCCGAGACCTGGCCGACGGCGGCACCGTGGCCGTGGAATCACTGACGCCGCCCTTGCGCACCGCATTCGAACAGCTCGCGACCTCTCTCGGCGACGGCGACAACCCACGCGCCAGCAGCGAAGGCCGATTGCTGTTCCTCGGTCTGGCGGCACCGCTCTTTCTCCTCACGACCGCCTGGCCGGTGGTGGCGCGCGCCCTCGAGCTCGAGGTCGAACAACGCGAGGCGTTGCTCACGGAACTGGTCCAGCGAACACTCGCCGCCCACGGTGGCGTCGAATCGATCTAGTGCAGTTCAACAGCTGGGGTCCCTTTCAGGTCAGGATCAGATACTCGATGCCCGATCCCCCACCCGCCCGAATCCGACTCGTCGTGAATCGTGAACCGAGCATCTGTCGAATCGACGGCTACAGGTCTTCTTCAGTAACCTCGAATCGTACGCCACGAGCGGCCAGGTAATCGAAGATGAAGTCGTAGCACGCCTCATTCCGACCGACGAGCTCAGGCGGCGACAATCCGGGTTCGGAGTAAAGCCCTTTTGCGATGACATTGACCATCGCGGTGCACGTGTATCCGGTAGTTCGCGCCATGGAGGTGATCCCGGCCTCCCTGTCATAACGATCGAGCATATCGTAGCGCCGGCGCACCTCTCGACCCTGGAGGACCCCCTCCACCTCCGCCCGCAGCACGGTCAGATCCATTTCTCCCTCGCCCAGCTGCCAGGCGGGGATCAGGAGCTTCTCGGCGACATCAATAGGCCGAACCATCGCGCCACCCACCTCGATCGGTTTCTCGCTGAAATAGCCGATGTCAGCCAGCATTTTCATTCGTTCGGCGTGACCCGGATATCGCAGGGTCTTTTCCGTCATCTCCGGCACCTTTGACGTCTTGAGCAGGGTCCTCAGTCCGTCCGTGTTGAATGCCTCGAGAGTTCCGACCTCATCGAAATCGAGGTGCTCGATCTCGGTCAGCGCTGGCTTCGTGACCACCTTTCCGCCTTTCACCAGCCGCGCCGGGCGGGTGTACTCGGCGATGACGTCGATCGGCGAGAACACCGCCTTGTATTCGTAGGGCCAGTGTCGGGCTACCGGTAATCCGCCGACATAGCAGCGGATAGCGTCCACTCGCCCCCACGACGCCTCGGCCCTCCCGAAAATCAAACTCGAAGAGCCTGGCGCCACCCCGCAATCCATCACCGCGGTCACGCCGCGATCCATGGCAAGCTGGTGAAGCGGCCACGGCTCCTCCTCGAAGAAGGAGATATCGACCACGTTGACGCCGGCTTCGATGATCCGGCCGAGCGTCGCAAAACCCATCGGGCCAGGCACCGCCCCGACCGCCAGGTCGTATCCCCCCACCAACCTCCTGATCTCACCCGGTGCCGCGAGGTCCGCCCGTTCGGTCGTCAAGCCAGCAACCGTTGCGAGGCGATCGAGCGCCGTTTGTGACACATCAGCCACCTTGAGATCGAACTGCCCATTGGCAGCCAGGTCTCTGGCAATCGCCTCACCCACTCTGCCCGCGCCGAGCACGACGACCCGCATGCACACCTCCGGGCTGTAGGGTACACCACCCACCCGACCAACCGGATGCAAGATACAAGATGCAAGATCCAGGACTGCCTGCTGGAATTTGGGAGCCGGATGCTGGATAGTGGCTACCGAATTCTAAATGCCCGAAAAATCATGGGTGAAAAGGAGGGCATCCGATGACCAGAACATTGTCCGAGGACATGATCAGGACGCTCGACGTGATCGCCAGTATTCTTCTGAGATGTTTTGTCATCACGCTTGGAGCATCGCTCTTCACCTGGTTCGTTGTGTTCATGCTCGGTGACGTCATCCACTCCATTTACAGCCAGCTGATGGAGATTTCCAGGAAAGAATTCGATCTGTTCTTCCTCTACTCGATGACGTTCATCAAGGCCGTGAATATGCTGTTCTTTCTTTTTCCATTCATAGCTATCAAGACGTACCTCCGAGGGAAGCGGTAGAGCGTTCCGTCACCGCTCAACCGCCAATTGCCAGGAGGGAGACAGATGGAAAAGGCCAATATCATCGACGTCACACCCGAGAATGTCGACGAAATAGGCTTCTTCTGTCTCATGAGCCGGCGGAAGTCTGAGGGTTATCAGCGCAAGCTGAAATGGCTGAAGGCACGGTTCGAGGAGGGCCTCCGGATCAAGATGCTTGATCTCTCAGCAGGCGGGAGAGGCTTCATCGAATACATCCCCGGCGACTACGCATGGCGGCCGGTCGAGGCGTCCGACTATCTGTTCATCCACTGCTTGTGGGTCGTCGGTCAGAGCAAGGGGAAGGGCTACGCGAAGCTGCTGCTCGACGAATGTCTCGCCGACGCCCAACGCTGCGGAGCCAGAGGCGTCGCGATCGTCACCAGCGAGGGCAACTGGCTGGTCGGGAAAAAGCTCCTTGCGAGCCAAGGTTTCGCGTCAGTCGCTCAGGCGCCGCCTGCCTATGAGCTGTTGGCCAAAAATTTCGAGCCTGCACCGCCGCCCGAGTTCCCGACCGACTGGAACAAGAGAGCGACGAGCTTCGGCAAAGGCCTGACAGTGATCCGCAGCGACCAGTGCCCCTACCTCGACGACGCGGTCGGCACGGCTCTCGAGGTGGCGCGCGCTCGTGGAATCCCCGCAAGGGTCCTAGAGCTGACAAGCGCCCGAGAGATCCGCGAGCGGGCGCCGTCTCCCTATGGTGTTTTCTCGATCGTCCTCGACGGCAAGGTGATCAGCCACTACTACCAAACGAAGAAAAAATTGAACGAGCTCCTGGATACGTGAACACAATGATCGATCTCTCTCGGTATAAAATGGAGGAGATGATCCATGTCCTGAAGGTGACGGCGAATCGGAAAGATGCTGATGATGCCGATCCAGAGGTTCGTCACTCGCTGATCGTCTTCGTCAAGTGCGAGGACGAGGGTTTGGCCTACGCCCCCGCCGACGCCCATCTTCGGCAGACCGGCTGGAAGAACGTCGAACTGGTCAACTGCAAACCGCTTCCGCCGGAGGCCGTTGACAAGCTCGACGAGTCGCTTCAGACCGCCTACCGGGAGGCGGAGGCCCGCGGAGTCGCGGCGATGGCCCTGAAATCACCTTAGCCCGCATTATTCATGAAGTCTCTTCGCGTCAGGATCAGTTCCGCTCCCGACAACACGAAACCCGCAGTAGAGAAAACCGGTACATACGAAAGGAGAGACCTCGTGAAAGGAGCGCGATATGTTGCCTGACAAACAGGACAAGGCGTTCGGGGAGTTCTACAAATCAGCACGCTACAACAAGATTCTCGAACAGAAGACGACCCTGCTCATCCACCTCGCGACCGCGATGGCAGCGGCGTGCTATCCGTGAATGGAGTCTTATCTTGGGGTCGCCAGGAAAAAGGGCATCACGGACGAAGAGATCGGCGCCGTGCAGTCGATCGTGATGGCGGTCGAAGCCGGCAGAGTTCGCGCACAGTTCCGAGAGGTCAGGGAACGCGGAGGGAAAACTGAGTAGATTCTCGGTCATCGCAGCGATCATTGTCACGGCCGGCGCCGTCGGACTGAACACGCTCGTCATGGGGCCCGCCGTGATCTTCCTCAACATTGGGCTGATTCTCTCGTTGCTGGCGTGGTTGGCCACAGGCGTAGGGCAGACTCAGCCCCACCGGCTGATCGGTCCCCTCTTTCTCGCGTCGATCGCCGTCCAGGTGCTCCACCTCGTCGAGGAGTATGGGGGCCGATTCTACGAGCTCCTTCCTGCGCTTTTTGATCAGTACCCTTGGCAACCGCAGCGATTCGTCGTCTTCAACCTGATCTGGATCGGGATCTTCCTGGTGGCGGCGGTCGGAGTCTTCAAAAGGATCCGGCTCGCGTATCTCGCCGTCTGGTTCATGGCGTTGGTCGGCGGTGTTGGCAACGCCATCTTCCACACCTGGCTCGCGATCCAGAACGCGGGCTACGCGCCTGGAGTCGCCACGGCCCTGATCAACCTGCCACTCGGGATCGCTCTCGTGTATTTCCTCTGCCAACCGACATGGCAAGACCCATCGAGCAGGCGGAGGCGAGCAACCCAATGAGATCCTTGCACGTATCCCGGTTGAGATCTGCCTTGGCCGATCTCTGCGATAATCTCCTTCTGATGGAGATGGGTCCTGAATGATCTGTCCGAGCTGTTCCAGCGAGATGAGCGAAGAAGAACGTGGTGGGGTCCGCCTGGACCTCTGCGGCGTGTGTTTCGGCGTCTGGTTTGACGGCGGAGAGCTCGAGGATTTCCAGGCCGGCGAGGGCTCCTCGCGCCTCAGCGGTGTTCCGGGGCCGAACGCCCACTACGAACCAACCGGCGACTCGGCGCACGTCAAGTGCCCGCGCTGCGGGCATGACATTCTGCGCATCGGTAGGATCTCGAAGTACAAGGTGATGCGATGCACGTCCTGCCGCGGCCTTTTTCTCCCAAATGTCAACTCGCGTTTCAAGACCTCGGAGCACGGCATCCTCGACTCGGCCATTCGCGTGCTCGAAGAGATTGTGGGCGCGCTCTTCTGATCAGGCGTTGCGGCGGGCCTCGAGCACATCACGGAGAAGGACGCGCAGCCGCCGCGGATTGATTTGGTCGGGGCGTCGAAACCTCAGACAGCTCTTGCCGCAGTCGGCGCCCGAAAAGTTCTCGCGGTGCTCCGCCAAAACCGCCGGCATGACGTACAACGCCACGTAGTGCTTCTGGGCCGCGAGGTTGGCAATCCCCGGATAACCCAGCATTCCGCGCTCGATGATCTCTTCAGTGTCGGGCGCGACCGAGAGGATCGCGTTGCGAATCGTCTCCAGCATTTCACTCTGCTCTCCAGTGACGTCGTTGCGATAAGCCCGGGGTGATCTGGCGTCCCGCTTCATGGCTCACGTCCTTTCCGGTTCGGCAGGCTTCGAGATCGGGAAACCAACCTCATCGATCCACCGTCTTCATCAGAAGACGCTCCGCTACTATTCGCTGGACCCTATGATGCCATGGTGAGGAGGCGAATTTATGAAAAATGGAGCGCGGTTCAACCACATAGGTCCTCAGTTCTCGGTGGAAGACGTCGAAAAGGCGGTCGGCTTCTATGCCGCGGTTCTCGGATTCGGTCTGGACTACCTCGACGGCGAGCCGCCCCACTACGCCGTGGTCTTTCGCGACGAGGTCTACATCCACCTATCGCATCCACAACCACCAGACGTGAAACCGGGCGGTGGGCGCGCCTTTGTAGCGGTATCAGGAATCGATGCGATCTGGGAACGAGCGCGATCGGAAGCACCTGGATCCATCGTCCAACCACTCGAAAACCTCGACTACGGCCACGAAGTGCGGTTCCGGGTTTTCGCCCTCGCCGATCCGGCCGGGAACACGCTTCGAATCGGTGAGCCGCTTTCCGTCACGTAGAGTAGAAATGTTCGATCGGCGCCGAATGCCACAACAGATCGCTCCGGCTATGGTTGAATAGGGTCCAGTTCATTGAGGGGGGCACCATGGAACCTGCTGTTCTCGACGAGATCCAGCGCATTTTCCGCGCCGCCCGCTTCATCTCCGATCTCGGCATTGAGCTCGAGTCGGTCGGCGACGGCGAATGCGTGACCACGCTCGACCTCAAGGACCGCCACCTGCAACAGGACGGCTATGTTCACGCCGGGGTCCACGCCACCATTGCAGACCACACCGCCGGGGTCGCCGCAGCGACGTTGCTGCGCGAGCACCAAATGGTGCTTACGGTGGAGTTCAAGATCAATCTCCTTCAGGCGGCCAGGGGCGATCGACTCATCTGCAGGGCCGAGGTCCTGAAGCCCGGCCGACGGTTTTCGGTCGTCGAATCGCAGGTCTTCTGCGTGGACGGCGGTGAGGAACGCCTGGTGTCAAAGATGACCGCCACCATGGCCTATGTCGACGTCTGACACGAACGGTCTGGAGGCAGCTCTGTGAGCGGTGTTCCCGCATTCCGAACCGAACCACGCTTCAAGGTGTGCTGTATCGCTACTCTCGACGAGGCAGAGCTCGCGATCAGACATGGCGCGAGTGCGGTTGGTCTGGTCTCACACATGCCGAGCGGTCCTGGCGTGATCGAAGACGATCGCATCGAAGAGATCGCCGCCCGCATCCCGCCTGAGATATCCACGTTCCTCCTCACCAGCAGCGGTGAGGTGGATGCCATCGTTGAACAACAACAGAAGTTCGGCATCGACACGATCCAGCTCTGCGACAGTCTGCCTCCGGAGGCGATCCTCGAACTGCGCTCGATGATGCCCGGGGTTTCGATCGTCCAGGTCATCCATGTCGTCGGAGAAGACGCAATCGATCAAGCCAGGACGGCGGCACGGGCGGCGCACGCCCTGCTCCTGGACTCCGGCGACCCGTCGAAGGCGGTCAAGGAGCTGGGAGGCACTGGCAGGATCCACGACTGGGCCGTCAGCCGAACGATTTGCGAAGAGGTCGAGGTCCCGGTATGGCTTGCCGGAGGGTTGACCCCCGACAACGTTGGCGAGGCTGTTCATCGGGTGCGGCCATTTGGTGTCGATGTCTGCTCGGGTGTGCGAACCGACGGCCGGCTCGACGAAGAGAAGCTGCGTCGTTTTGTCCACAAAATCAAAATCGAAACGAACTCTCCAGCGCCGTGAAAGAAGTGGAGATCGAAGGAATGGCAACACCAGACTATCCTCTGCAGAACTTCAAGTGGCCCGTAGCGGTCAGCCGAACGATTGCTGCGCCCACGTCCAAAATCTGGGAGGTGATTTCCAGCCCTGGGACGCTTCCCCTCTACCACCCTTTCTGCGAAAAAAACCCGGTCTTCGAGTGGTCAGGTGCCGACTCGCGCGACGAGGTCCACTACTTCAACGGCGTGGTCCTCGCCCGGCGTTTCAGTGCCTGGTACGACGACGTCGGCTACGATTTGGAAATCGGCAGGTCCGGCGGCCGAACGTCCATTGTTTCGTGGCGGATCACTCCGGTCAAAAAACGAAGAAGCTCAATCGAAATCGTGGTCTTCCCGCACGCTCTCCAGAGTGTCCCGACTGCCGTCCGCTGGTTACCCCACGTCGTCCGGCTCCGTCCCCAGCTCAGGCGCTACCTGAAGTCGGTCGTCAAAGGTCTCGACTGGTTTATCACCCAGGGCCAACCGGTGCGGAGAAACCAGTTCGGAGCGCACGGTTGGTTTTCACCGTCGTTCTGAGCCAACAACAACCCCGGGGCATAACCTTGAACTCCGCGAGCGGTACATCCATCCTTACTGGTTGAAAACGAAAATGAAACGGAAGAGATCAGCCGCGCCGCCGGTTGCGAATTGCAGGCAAATATGTCGATCGGAGGTCGATGATGGCCTATGACGAAAAGCTCGACGCCCGCATCACCGAAGTTGTTGCCGACTGGGGCGCAACCAGGAAGAAGATGTTTGGCGGGACCTGCCATCTGCTGCACGGCAACATGCTGTGCGGCGTGCACAACGATCGCCTGATCGTGAGACTCGGAGAGAAGGCCGGCCCCGCCGCCCTCGAGGAACCGCACACCCGGCCGATGGATATCACGGGACGGCCCATGAAGGGCTGGGTCATGGTGTCGCCGCAGGGTTATGCCGGTCGTGCTCTCGGTGATTGGCTCGACAGAGCACGAACCTTCGTCTCGACATTACCGCCGAAGTGACGAAGGAACGTCTGACATGAATGTCCTGTCGCTGGTCGCCGGGCTGCTGTCAGCACTGATCGGAATCGCGCACTCGGTTCTCGGGGAAAAGCTCCTGCTCGGTCCGCTCTTCGAGCGCGGTGATGTGCCGGCGCTGTTCGGGAGCACCACCTTCGCACGCCGCACGTTGAGATTCGCCTGGCACCTGACAACGGTGCTCCTCATCGGGATCGGCACGGTGGTGATGGCTCTTTCGATTCCGCAGGTCGACCCGCAGCCAGCCTGGATACTCCAGGTGCTGGCGGCCACCTTCGCGACGTGCTCTCTTCTTTCACTGATCGGCGCCCGGGCCAAGCATTTCTCGTGGTGGGTCTTCCTCATCATCGCAGCGCTGTTGTGGTTCGGCGCCTGAACCGATGGAGCGATTATGAAACCGGCTCCGATCAAACCAGAAGTTTCGATCGACAATCTCGAGAAGCTCGATATTCGGGTCGGCACCATCCAATCGGTGGCGGAGGTGCCAGAGTCGAAGAAGCTGATGAAGCTCACTGTCGATTTCGGCGACCATTCGCGAACCATCCTCGCAGGCATCAAACAGGAGCGCGAAAACCCGCAGGAGATCGCCGGCCTCCAGGCGCTCTTCGTGGTCAACCTGCGGCCGCGGAAAATGGCGGGTGAGCTGTCAGAGGGCATGCTCTTCGACATCGGTTATCCAGACGGCGTCACCCCGGCGCTCGCTGTTCCGGAGCGGCCGATTCCGAACGGTTCACGCGCAGGCTGAACCGGGAGAGCACGGGTGGCTCCAGTGACTGCGGCACTCTCCGCTGACGCCGTTGTTCTGATCCACCTTGCGTTCGTTCTATTCGTAGCGGCGGGCGGAATCTTGGTCCTTCGCTGGCCCAGGCTCGCCTGGGCGCACCTTCCAGCGGTTGTCTGGGGGGTACTCGTCGAGGCCGCAGGTTGGATCTGCCCGCTCACTCCGCTCGAGAATAGGCTGCGCGGAGCGATGGGAGATCACTCGTACCCGGGCGGC
Source organism: uncultured Thermoanaerobaculia bacterium (assembly GCA_964423595.1). Classification (GTDB taxonomy): domain Bacteria; phylum Acidobacteriota; class Thermoanaerobaculia; order Thermoanaerobaculales; family Sulfomarinibacteraceae; genus Sulfomarinibacter. The sequence continues at coordinate 54,016 of CAYRFI010000002.1, forward strand.
TTCATCGACCGGTACATCACGCCGATCGTCTATCCAAGAGGTCTGACCCGCGGCATGCAACTGGGGTTGGCGGCGGCGGTCATTGGGGTCAACCTCATCATCTACATCACTCTGGTCCTTCGACGAAAACGGCACGCCTCACACGGTCGCTGAGGACGCTGATACCATGGCCGCCATGTTGATGGCCATACTGAAGGTCGTTGCTGGGCTGGCCGCACTCGGATCATCTCGATGGTTTTGATCGCCGTCGTCTCCGTGCTCACGAGGCCGGCTCGTGCAAACCGGAAGGGAGATCGCGATGACAACTCAGGCGTCGGTTGAGGGATTCCTGGCGGAAAAAACACTGGCGATCGCCGGTGTTTCGCGCAGCGGCAAGGGCTTCGGCAATTCTGCACTCAAGGATCTGACCGACAAGGGCTACGAGGTCCTGCCGGTCCATCCTGAAGCCGAGGAGGTCGGCGGCGTCCGCTGCTCACCGACCATCGCCGAGCTTCCGAAGGAGGTCGGTGGGCTGATACTTGTCGTGCCACCGGATCAGAGCGAAAAGCTGGTTCGCCAGGCGAAGGACGCCGGCATCAAACGCGTGTGGATGCAGCAGGGTGCGGAGTCGGCCGCGGCGATCGGTTACTGCGAATCAAACGGCATCGATGTCGTCCACGGCGAGTGCATCATGATGTTCGCTCAGCCGACCGGGTTCCACAGGTTCCACCGCTGGCTCAACGGCCTATTCCGAAAATTGCCGGCGCAACAATGACCGCCTCAAAGGGGGACGAGAATGGCTGAATCGCTTCTCAAAGGATCGTGCCTGTGCGGAGGAGTGGCCTACGAGATGAGCCCGCCCTTCGTCTTCTTCCACCATTGCCACTGCAGCCGCTGTCAGAAGAGCTCGGGCTCGGCCTTCGGCGCCAACATTCTGGTCAAGGCCGCGCAGTTCCGTTGGACCCGGGGCGAGGAACTGGTGGGGCATTGGGAGCTGCCGGAGGCGGAGTTCTACTGCACCGGCTGGTGCACGGTCTGCGGTTCGAAGCTGCCCTGGGAGTCGCGCAACAAAAAGGGTTTTCTCGTGCCGGCTGGAACGCTCGATGATGTCCCCCCCGGCCAGCCCGAGAAGAACATCTTCTGGGCCTATCACGCACCCTGGTATGCCAACCCCGCGGAGCTACCGACCTTCGACGAAGGTCGTTGACGGAATAGCGTGTTCCGCCAGGCGTAGGATCAGGCAAGGAGACGAACGATGAGCCAGGATTCGGAACACCTCAAGCTGCTCGCGATCTTCCACTACGTGGTGGCGGGCATGGCAGCGCTCTTCGCCTGCATTCCATTCATTCACTTCTTCATGGGGCTTGCACTCGCCACGGGGGTTTTCCCGGATACCGATTCCGAGGCGCAGCCAATCGGCATAATCATCATGGTCTTCGCCGGTCTCTTCATCCTCGCAGGGTGGACGCTGGCGGCACTCATCGCCTATGCCGGCCGCAACCTGCAGACTCGGAAACGCTACACCTATTGTCTCGTGATGGCCGGCGTCGAGTGCATTTTCATGCCCTTCGGCACCGTGCTCGGGGTCTTCACCATCATCGTTCTGATTCGGGATACGGTGAAGGATCTGTTTGGCCGATCAGCCGCACACCAACCGGTGCCAACAGACTGAAATCAACCCCGCCATTCTGCCGCCCCTCCGGGGCTTGTTGAATTGAATGCCCTCGTTTCCTGGGGCTCACGCCCCAGGCTGATCAACTGTCGCCCCTCCGGGGCTCAGTTCTCCCCTTCTCCCCTGCCCCTGTACACTCTTCGCATGTGGGACAAACGCTTCTCCGATCCCGGCTACGCCTACGGCACCGACCCGAACAGATTCCTCGTGTCGGTAGCCGATCGCATCCCTCGCGGGAACGTCCTCTGCCTGGCCGGGGGCGAGGGACGTAACGCGGTCTACCTGGCCGGTCTCGGCTACGAGGTCACCGCCGTCGACACCTCCACCGTCGGACTGAAAAAAGCAGAAGCCCTTGCGCGAGATCGTGGGGTCGCGGTCGATGCCGTGCTCGCCGACCTCGAGGATTACCCGATCGAGCCGGGCGCCTTTCAGGGCATCGTCTCCATCTTCTGTCACCTGCCGCCGGTGATTCGAGCCGCTCTTCACGAGCGCTGCCTCAGGGGTCTGGCGCCGGGCGGAGTCTTCATCCTCGAGGGGTTCACGCCGCGTCAGCTCGAACTCGGCACCGGCGGCCCGAAGACACGCGAGCTGCTGATGGAGCTCGAGATCATTCGCCAGGAATTGCCGGGGCTCCGCCTCGAGATCGCCCGCGAGATCGAACGCGAGGTGGTCGAGGGCCAGTACCACCGCGGCAACGCCGCGGTCGTACAGATTCTCGCCGTCAAAACGTAATCTCCGTCAGTGTTTCGGTTGAACCACGCACGGAGGCGTCCAGCAGAATGTGCAGCACCGCCGGAACGCTCTCTCGGTCGCCCGGCTTTCTCTCATCCGCTCAGCTGACTGATGACCGCCTCGCCCGTTTCCGTCATCCTGCTGCGATCGGCGAGGTCGGCCAGAGTGAACTCCTCCAGCACCTCCCGGATCCGCAGGTTGATCAATGCGTACACGACGCGGCACTCGCAGTTGTTGGCTTTCGGACAGGTCTCCGGTTCGTCAACACAGTCGACGACGCACACCGGCCCCAAGGTGGCCTCCATGATCTGGCGGACAGTGATTGCGTCAGGTGGTGAAGAGAGCTTGTAGCCGCCGTGGCGCCCCGCCACCCCGCGCACCAGGCGGGCGCTGCGCAGGGCCAACGCCACCTGCTCGAGATATCCGTGGGAGATTCCGGTGCGCTCGGAGACCGAGGCCAGGCTCACCGGCGAATCCTGACCACCGTGGCGTGCGATGTCGAGCATCATCCGAAGGCCGTATCGGCCACGAGTGGAGATCTTCATTGCGGACCGACGATAATATCGATATTCAAACCCGTCAACTAGGAATTAAATGATCCAACGCACATTTCAATCTCGGTAGAACTCCCCTTGACCGCCGCGATCACCGGCCCCGAGAGTTTCATCGCGACCCGCTTCACAATCTCGCCGCGCGTTCATCCTGAGGTTTTGACTGAGACCGCGAACCGCAGCGGCCACGAGGCCGCCTCGCCGGCGTAGTCGACCCCGACCCTGGGGTTTTTCTGCACTTGGTCCTCCGCGAACTCGACGCCGTCGTCACAGATTCTCAGCGCCGAGTCGGGCGCGCACAGATCGGCACCGTCGTCCGAACGGGTAATGGCGAGCGCCTGGCACAGCTTGCCCGGACCGTCAGTCAGCGACCTCTCCCCCACCCTCGCACCGCGTCGCGCTCGAACGTACTCGAGCCCTTCTTCGACCATACCGGCACGGATCAGCACCGCCTCCGGCCGCTCCGGACCGACGGTCACCACGTTGAGGCAGCTGTGGATGCCGTAGACGAGATAGACGTAGGCGTGGCCAGCCTCGCCCCACATGGTTTCGGTTCGCGGCGTCCGCCGACCTCCGTAGGTGTGGCAGGCGGGATCATCGATCCCGAGATATGCCTCGACCTCGGTCAGGCGAAGAACGACATCGCCACCCGCGTCAGTGCGCACCAACAGCTTGCCCAATAGCTCGCGCGCCACGTGCTCGGTGGTACGCTGGTAGAAGTCGCGTGCAAGCGTTGGGGGGTAGTTCATGAGTTCAACCATCTGCGTCACCGGTGGTGCCGGTTTCATCGGCAGTCACGTCGCCGACGGGCTCGTGGCGGCCGGCCACCGGGTGCTGATTGTGGACGACCTGTCGAGCGGCCGCAAGGAGAACGTGCCCAAGGACTCCGAGCTCCACGTGCTCGACGTACGTTCCGAGGAAGCGGGCCAGCTTCTGGTCGACCGCAAGGTCGAGATCCTCGTCCACCACGCAGCGCAGATGGATGTCCGGCGCTCGGTTGCCGATCCGGTCTTCGACGCCGACGTCAACATCCTCGGCCTGCTCAATCTCCTGGAGGCTGCGCGTGGGGGGTCACTGAAACAGGTGATCTTCGCCTCGACGGGTGGCGCCATCTACGGCGAGCAGGACGAATTCCCCGCCGACGAACATCACATTGCGCGCCCGCTTTCCCCGTACGGCGTTGCTAAGCTGGCCTCCGAGCGGTACCTCTTCTTCTACCACTCGGAGTACGGCCTCGAAGCCACCTGCCTGCGCTACGCCAACGTCTACGGCCCCCGCCAGAACCCACACGGCGAGGCTGGAGTGGTCGCGATCTTCAGCCGACGTCTCCTCGACGGCGAGGAGGCGGTGATCAACGGCGATGGCCTCCAGACCCGTGACTACGTCTACGTCGACGACGTCGTGCGCGCCAACGTCGCCTCCCTCGACCGGCCCGGGTTCTCGATCTACAACGTCGGCACCGGGGTCGAAACCGATGTCAACAACCTCTTCAACCACATCGCGGAAGCGGCCGACTACGACGGTGCGCCGAAGCACGGCCCCACAGCGGCAGGCGAGCAGCGCCGATCGTGCATCAGTTCCGAGCGCATGCTCGAAGAACTGAGTGTCGCCGTCGACACCCCACTGTCGGATGGAATTCACGCGACCGTCGCCTGGTTCCGCGAGCATTGAGGCGCAGATTCACTACGGCTTGACAACCCGAGTCTAGCGAGGCACAGTCGCCATCTATCAAAGCCGCGGCCCGAGCGGCTCGACTCGGAGGCAGCAATGACCATCGAACTCGATTTTTCCAAGCTCAGCGGCACCGATGTGCTCGACATGGCGATCGCCATCGAGGACGAGGCGCAGATGTATTACGAGCAGCTCGCAGGCTGGGTCGGCGACGAAAATCCTGAGGTTGTGGACTTCTTCAGCCGCATGGCGGTGCGCGAGAGGCGCCATCACGACCAGGTCGTCGTGCTGCGCAAGCGGTTGTACGGCGATGCTCCGACCTCGAACGCGGCCAAGGTCTCATGGTCGGTCGAGGAGCCCGACGTCTACAAGGTGCCGGAAGATGTCACGCTGCAGCAGGCCTTCGAGGTCGCGATGGAATCCGAGACCCGCGCCTACGACTTCTACGACGGCGCCATCGGGTACGCGGCCGATGACCAGATCGCCGAGCTCTTCGAGGGCCTGCGCCAGGCCGAGGCCGACCACCAGCGGATGCTCCGCGAGGAAATGGCGAAGTACCCGGGATAGCCCCAAGCACGGAATTCACCCACCCGCGCTTGAATGAGGAGTTAGGAATTAGGAGTTAGGAATTCCCACCCTCCCCACTCGCGGTCTGAAATCCCGTGCGGGTGGGTGGGTGGTAAATCCGAAATCCGAAATTCGAATTCCGAAATTCGAAATCTCAACACGTCAAATGCAACGCCGCAGCGACATCTCTGCCCTCGTCTGCGAAGCGGTTGAACGCTCCGACCGCGGCGCCCGTGCGCTCGACCACGATCTCCGACCCGGCTTCGGCAAGAGCCGTCAGCGTCTCATCGAGGACCTTGACCCGTCCGAAGTAGCCGGTGCCGAGAACCACCACCTCGGGCGCCGCCGCCAGCACCTCGTTGAAGTCTTCCACGGCGTAGACGTGCCCACCCGCCTCACGCCACCAAGGACCTTTGACCTCGTCACCGAGCAGAATCACGTCCCGCGAGTAGTCCCTGCCATCGATTTGAATACTGCCGAAAGAGTAGCTGTCGATGTGCATGTCGCACCTCTCAGGTTTCCGTGAACCGAATCACCCGTACGGGAAGACCACCGGGTAGCGAGGGATCATCAGCTCGCGTGCCTTCTCCTGCTCCGCCTCGGTCGGACGGACCGTGATCACCGTCGTCTCGAGGTCCCGCAGCAGGGCCGCCGCCGTGCTGCCGAGCCCGACGTCGAGCGTTCCCCTCTTCGAGTGACTGCCGATGATCAAAAGATCGGCGCCGATCTCCTCCATGTGGGCGATGATCTCGCGGCTCGGTCTGCCCTGGCGGACGGCGACGTCGACCTCGAGCCCCTCCACCCTGAGCGGCTCGGCGTAGCGCCTGATCTTCTCCTCCATGGTCTCGACGTCGGGAAGCAGCTCCACCGGCGCCTCCACCGACAGCACCGACACGGGCGCGTTGTGCGCCGCCGCCAGCACGCCCGCGAGATCTCGAATCCGGGCCGCGATCGGCGTGATGTCGAGATAGCGCTGCAGGGCCGCGGCAACGCAGATCTTCGTGTAGGGCATCTTGGACTCCTTGCCACCATCATACCGCGGGACCTTACCAGGTCGGTACTGTCTCCCAACCGGGGAAGGGGTCGTGAGTGAGCTTCCAGCCGGTCGCCGATTCCTCGTCGCGGACGACGCGGAGGATGAAATGATTGATCGTCGGGAGTTGCGAAGGGTTTTAGGCCGTCGCGACAGAACATCATCTGGGGTATCCTCGGTGAGGAGGCCCCGAACGTGGTTTTGAAAGCTGACCTTGCCGAGCGCATCACGGACGAGTTGTCGGATCGACCGGAGATCCTCGAGGCGTACCTCTTCGGTTCCCGGGCGCGAGGTGCGGGGCAGGCCCACAGTGATGTCGACATCGCCGTCTACGTTGACGAAGCGAAGATCGAACCGCGGCTCTTCGGATACAGGGCCGAGTTGACTTCAGCGCTGATGAGCAGTCTCGGCACCAACTCTGTCGATGTGGTGATCCTCAACCGTGCGCCGCCCCTCCTCTACCATCGCGTATTGCGCGACGGGTCCCGTCTTGTCTCCCGCGACCTCCGCGCGACAACCGTCCGCGAAGGTCGGGCTCTATCCCGTTACTGCGATTTCGTCCCGCAACTCGCCAGGATCGACGCCATCCTCAGCAACCGCCCAGCTGCCCACGAGCGTTCAAAATGAGCCCCGGCGAAATCGACGTTCAGGTCGTCCGACGGCATCTGGCCGCTCTTCGAGAATCGCTCCGGGTGCTTGCGACCCGCAGCGGAGTCTCCCTCGAAGACCTCGACACTGATACCGAAGAACGTTGGGTGGTGGAACGCGGCCTCCAACTGTGCGCCCAGAATTCGCTCGATATCGCGACCCACATCGCAGCCAGCCGAGGCCGCGATGTGCCGGACTACGCCAGCGCGATCGACGAACTCGGACGCCTCGGTGTGCTGACCCACGAGTTTGCCCAGGAGTTTCGGAGTGTGGCAGGCTTCAGAAACGTCGTGGTGCACGGGTATCTGGACGTCGATCTCGATGTCCTCCACGCCCTCCTTCACGACAAGCTCGGCGACTTTGAGTCCTTTGCCGTCCAGATCGAGACCTACCTGCAGAGCCTCTGACGCCAATTCCTCGAACGCTCGATTCTCGCGATTGGGCGAATTCCGAGAAGGTCACGGTGAGATCGAGTGTCTCCTATTTGGTCACCACTCCGGCACCGTCTCCCATCCGGGGAAGGGGCCGATCTCGACCTTCCAGCCGGTGTCGGAGGTCGGGTCGCGCACCGCCTGCAGGTTGGTCAGCGACCGCAGCTTCGCCAGCAGCTCGTCGTGTGGCAAAGTGTGGAGCGGCGGCTTGGAGAGGTCGGGCATGGGCCAGAGGCGAAGGGTCTTATCCTGGCCCGACGACGCGATCCACCGAAGATCGGGAGAGATGGCAAGTCCGTCCACGGCACCCGCATGCCCGATGATCAGGTGGGGTTCGCCTCCATACATATTGCCGACCCAGATGAGACCGTCATGCGTTCCCGTTGCCCACACCGTCCCCTCCGGATTCACGGCAACTGAGAAACGATTCTTTGGGAAATCCCTCCTCCGAATTTCCCCGGTCTTCAGGTCGCGGATATCGACGCTCCCCAGATTAGGTCCCTGTCCAACCACCTTCTGGGTGAACATTTTTCGCCGATCGGAAGTCACGAGCATCCCAATTGAACCGTTACGGGGTGCCTTGAGGACCTGCTCGTACGAGCCAGTTTCGATATCCCAACTGAGCAGGCCGTTCGCACCGGCGGTGTAGAGCGCGGTTTCGTCGACAAATGCGAGAAACCGTGCGGAGTACCCCTGGTATCCCTCGGGGTCCTTCGGTTGATCAAAGACCCTCACGTCGCCCGTCTGGAGGTCCCACACCCGCAGGGTCGCCTGGCCGTCCGAAATCATGCTCGCGGCCGCGACCAGGCGTCCGCTCGGCGAGAAGGCGCCCGCATGGACCAGGTCGTTGGCTGGAAAACCCTCGAGCCGGCGAGGTTCTCCCCCTCTCACGGAGAGCAGGTAGACGTGCTCGCCGTACCCCGTACTCAAGACCCGCTCCCCCTGGGGGTCGATCGTCACGGTGCGAAATCCCGATCGGGCATCCGGGGGAAACTCGAGGTCGACGACATCCCTGGACTCGTCGCCGGGAAGAGGCCACAGCCGCAGCTTCTTCGCCCATGAACGCTCCCCGGAGCCACGGTCCCCGGTGAGGATGTGGCGACCGTCTGGAGTGAACTCGAACACCCTCCAGCCGTCCCCGGAGTTCACCACGAACGGTCGCGGTGCCGAGAGCGGCCAGAAAGTAACCTCCCGGCGGTTGCCCGTGGTTGCTACGACCCAATCTCCCCCTGGGTGGTAGTCGGTTTGCGGAGCAATCCAGGGGTTGCTTCGTCGAAGGACCCAGGGGTTCGCGCCCGCGAGGCCTTCAAGATCCCACAGATGCAGCAGTGGGCCACCCGTCAGCTCTCAACCACCCAACGGCCGTTCGGGCCTGGCAGGAGGGAGCCTGTTGCGGTCTCCGGCGTGCGCACCCGTCGGCCCGGCACCAACCTCCCTCCGGCAGTGACCCACTGGATGACTTCGCCGTTACTGTCCCTTGAGAAGAGTCCTTTCGATCGTCTCCAGTGAGAGATCCCTATCCCGTCGGAGGAGTGGCGGCCAATCATCGTGTCGTGCTCCCCGCCTCCGGCTGGGAGCGGTCGGGAGTAAACGCAGTCGTCCTTGGCGTAGATCCATCCTCTTCCGCCAGGGTCGAAGGCCCAAGACGAGGCGCCGAGATCGGTCCAGTCGACCTCACCAAGTTCTTCCGGTCCGCCGTCCCGAAGACCCCAGGATCGCAGGCGGTATGTTCTGTGGCCAGACACTGGATCGGTTTCCGAAATACCAGCGAAGAGACGATCTCCCGTCACCTGCCAGTAACCACTGCCGCCCAGCTCGGTCTCCCGCACCAGGTGTCCCCCTGGCATCGACCAGACTCGGACCCGATGCTCGGTCGGGTGGCCCGTGACCAGAAGGCCTTCGCGGCTCCACCCACACCGAATCGAGCCGGCTGCAGACACATCATGGCCTCCGAGCACGACCGGCTGTCCCCCACCTTCGCCGTAAATCAGCACGTACTCGTTGACAAGCCCCGACACCGCGAGCCACCGCCCGTCGGGGCTGAAGGTGGGCACCCAGAATTCCGGGTCCCCGGGTTGCCTCAGATCGAGCGCCAGGGCCGGCGGCCCAGCCCACAGCGCTCTCACTGCGAACATCCGCGCTTCCTCCGTGTCCGCGAGCTCGAGGCTCGTAGTGGCATAGGCCAGCGCCTCGGTCGGGCCTTCGTCGATTTGAACCTCGGCGAGGGCGAGGAGTTTGGAGGCCTCGGCTCGGCGGGTCTCCTGCACGCTGCGGCGCCACAGAGTGCCAAAGACCGCCGCGAGCACGATCGCGAGGGCGAGAGCGGAGGTGGCCGCGATTCGCCGCCTCCGCGCACGGCGCTTCGCGGAGTGGCTCATGGCGGCGGCAAAGTCCTCCTCGACTTCGGTGAGACCTCCTGGATAGCGCTCGCGCCACATCTCGAACTCTCGGAAGGCGGACCCGGTCCACAACAGATCATCAGTGCGGTCTCGCTCCTCCCAGGTGCAGGCGGCCTGCCGAAGCTGGTCGCGGAGCTGTGCGGCATCCACATCCTGGGTCTGCCAGCGAACGAGGCGGGGCCAGGATGAAAGCAGCGACTCGTGCACGACCTCGATACGACGGCGACCGTCGCCCTCGACGTCCTCCTCCTCGAAGGAGGTCAGGAGGCGGGCATCAACCAGGCGCCGTAGCACGGTTGCCGCGTCCATGCGTTGCGCTTCGGGGAAGACCGAAAGCAGCTCGTCCCACTCACGCACCGCACGAGTACCCTCGAACGTGACCAGGTTTCGGAAAATCTCGCGCACGATCGGGAGGCGCTCAGGGCCGATGGCCGTGAGGGTCGTCTCGGCATGGCGCCCAAGCGCGCCGCCGACACCACCGATCTCCTCGTAGGCCCGATTCGTCAAGAGCTTACGGTCGCGATCCCGTCCTTCCCAAAGGCGCGACACCGCGAATGCGAGCATCGGCAGCGCTCCCCGCTCACCCTCGACCTGGGCGATCATCTCTCCGGGGAGGCCCCCGTTTTCGAATGCGAAGCCGAGACGTCGCGCCGGCTCCACCAGTGCACGAAGCAACGGCTCCCGCAACGGGGGACCAAGGAGGGTTAGCTCGTCGAGGATCGGCGCCAGGGGCGGGTAGTCGTGGATGTGAAAGAGGAAATCGTCGCGCATCGCGAGCAGCACGTGAACGTCGGAATCATCGGCAAGCCGGCGAAGAAACTCGGAGAATCCTGCCTGGTTGTCTGATGGGTTGAGGGTGAAGAGTTCTTCAAACTGGTCAAGGATGAGCAGTGCCTGCGCATGGCGGTCCCGCCAACGCGAAACCATCGCGACCGCTCGATCACCGTCGCGGATGTCCACCAGCTGCGCCGTCGCCTCGATGTCACCGGCAAACTCCGGCACCAGCGCGCGCGCCAAGGCGGCGAACGGCGCCTCGCCCGGTTAGCAGAACAGGACACCCCAGCCCTCGGGTTTGGCTGGGATCACCCCCGCCCTCAAAAACGAGCTCTTCCCCACCCCGGACGGGCCAATGATCGCGAGAAGCCTTCGCGAGGTGAGCTTGCGCCACATCTTCGCGACCTCGTCCTCGCGGCCGAAGAAGAACTCGGCGTCTGCTTCGGTGAAGGCGGCGAGACCGGGGTAGGGGCTGTGGTCGTCCTCCGATACCGGTATTTCGGGAACCGGGAACCTCGCGACCTTGGAAACTGCTGCGTCATCGGAAACCGCTGGCTTCACCGGTGCGATCAGGCGGTAGCCCCGCCGGTGGATGGTCTCGATGAACGAGGGATTTCTTGCATCGTCGCCCAAAGCGTTTCTGAGTTCCGTGATGGCGTGGGTCAGTGTATTGTCCGAGATGAATTCGGTCGCCCAGACCTGATCGATGATCTCCTGCCTGGTGACGACCTCTCCAGCCCGCTCGGCCAGGCACACCAACACATCCATCACCTTGAGCTCGAGCTGGATCGTCATGTCACCTCGCGAGAGACGGTTCAGCGACGGCTCGACAAACCATTCGTGGACACGAAAGGACCCTCCAGCCGGAACGGCAGGTTTGATTGTCTGCGACACCTCGCGACGAGTGTATGCGATACCCAAGGAGTTGGCTACGAAGCACTTCAGTACAGGAAGAACCGGCTCGCCACAGAGGGAACAATATCGAGTGGCGCCTGGAACCGCCCTTGACAGGTGTCGCAGGGCGGAGTATTTTTGGAATTAGTAATTCCGAAATGAGCGGAAAAATGGAATATCAACCTCGCTTTTTTCATCCGCCCGAGCAGAGCTTCTTCCTCTTCGGGCCTCGCGGCACGGGCAAGTCGAGTTGGATAGAGCACACGTATTCGAAGGCCCTTGTTGTCGATCTCTTGAAACCAGATGTCTTTCGCGAGATGAGCGCCCGCCCCGAACGGCTCTCAGAGCTGGTTTTGGCCAATAAAGAGCGAGGCCCCGTCGTCATCGACGAGGTCCAGCGCGTCCCCGAATTGCTCAACGTTGTCCACGATCTCATCGAACGCCACCCCGGTCTCCTGTTCGTGTTGACCGGATCGAGTGCCCGCAAGCTCCGGCGCGGCGGCGTGGATCTATTGGCCGGGCGAGCGCTGCTTCGATCCCTGCATCCATTCATGGCCGCCGAGCTGTCGTCCTTCAGCCTGGATGCGGCTCTGGTGGACGGGCTCCTGCCGGTGGTGGTGGCGGCGCCACGGCCCGCGGATGTTTTGAGGGCCTACGCCACGCTCTATCTCGAGGAGGAGGTGCGTCTCGAGGGATGGGCTCGAAACGTCGGCAGCTTCGCCCGCTTTCTCGAGGCGATCAGTTTTTCGCATGCCGCCGTGCTCAACGTCAGCAACGTCGCCCGCGAGTGTCAGATCGAACGCAAGACTGTGGCGGGCTACATCGAGGTGCTCGAGGATCTTCTGCTTTCTTTTCGTCTTCCGGTCTTCGCCCGGCGGGCGCGGCGGCGAACATCGGCACACCCCAAGTTCTTTCTCTTCGACGCAGGCGTGTATCGTTCGCTGCGTCCAAAAGGACCTCTCGATCGCGCTGAGGAGATTGACGGCTGCGCCTTCGAGGGCCTGGTTGCCCAGCATCTGCGTGCGTGGATCGCTTATTCTGGACGGGACTGCCAGCTCTATTACTGGCGGACCCGTGCCGGAGTCGAGGTCGACTTCATCGTCTACGGCGACGAGGGATTCTGGGCGGTTGAGGTGAAGAATACGGCGACCGTGAGGTCGAGCGATCTCAAGGCCCTCAAGGGATTTTGCGATGACTATCCCGAGTGCGAGCCGGTCTTTGTCTATCGAGGTGACCGACGGCTGCTCATCGACGGTGTCCTGTGCGTGCCCGGAGACGAGTTCTTGCGGAACATGAGGCCTGATCGAGGCCTGACCGAGTTCGGATAAACCCTTCAGCTACCACGTCGGAACTGTCTCCCACCCCGGGGAACGGTCCAACCTCGGAAGACATGTTGAAAAAATACGTGAGGCGATCGATCCCTGATGCGAAGAAAAAGGCCCGTGTGAGGAGCACGGGCAAAGAGTAGGAGGTAATGACCGCCGGCTGGGCCTTTCGGCCCGGGAAACCAGGGCAGGCGTCCTACCGGCGGAGCGAAACCATGAAACCCTGTGAGATATGCGCTTCGGTCAGAACCGGCATTTCTTGCCGACCATGGTGTTGATTTCGAGCGAGGTCATGCCTCTGCGATCGAGCGGCTTCTCGGAGAGCCCGGCGTGATGCAGCGCCTCGTGGACCACGAACATCGCGGCGCGCTCGTCGGAGAGCCGCGAGAACTCCGGGCAAATGAAGGTCGATTTGGCGCCGACCTTGGTGTAGGCGGCAGCCTGGCGGCAGATTCCGTCTTTTCGGTTGCGGGGGCTGACCGGAATGTAGAGAGTCGAGTTCAACATCTCTTTGCCGTCGGCGCCGAGCCCGGAGAACAAATCGCCGCACTCTTCGACCTCGTCGATCCGCTCCAGTGCGATCCGCACGGCAGACTCCAATTTTTCTCTCACGTCTGCGGAGATCTTCGGGTGGATCCAGGCTCCGACTGGCGCTTCGCCCCCGACCGCACCGGCGGCGACAGCCGTGGTCACAGTAGCGGCAGCAACTCCAGCAGACGCTTCGATGCTGTCCGCCGCCCAAGCCCCGCCCGCGGAGATCACAACCACACACACACATCCAACGATCAGTCTCGCGTTCATAGGTGCCTCCCCTCGGGGAGGCGGACACCCACGAGCTGCGCGCACCTCGGCTGCGACGCGGTTTCGTGAACGCCGAAATATGGTCCGTGGTGTGTTGCCGCCTGCCCCATGCCGACACGATCGGGCTCGGCGGCGCGTAAGTAATGAAGCTACAGTGGCTTAGTTGTGGGGGTTTTGTGGGGAATCAAGAAGGCGCGAAACGTGGGAATGTTTCAACGTCCCGGAGTTTTGAGTATTGAGTTATTGGCCCCCCGACAATAATCCCCGGGCGGAGAGGAGTCTGGTCGGGAAATCAAAAATTCGAAATTCGGAATTCGAAATCAGAAAATGAGACGTGGTCGCCGAGTCGGAGATTCCATGCGAGTGTTCTACACTGTTGAATCGTGACTATGGAACGCTTCGGGAAATACATCCTCGTCGACAAGATCTCCTCGGGGGGCATGGCCGACGTCTATCGGGCCAAGGTCCTCGGGATCCGAGGTTTCACCAAGACGGTGGCCATCAAACGCATCCACCCCCACCTGCTCGAGCGAACGCGGTTTTTACGAATGTTCACCGACGAGGCGAAGATCGCCTCCCGCCTGGTCCATCCCAACATCGTCCAGATCTACGACCTCGGCGAGGCCGGAGGAACGCCCTACATCGCAATGGAGTACGTTGCCGGGCGCGACCTCTTTCGGGTCCTGCAGCGGCTCGGATCGCTCGACCGGAGGTGTCCGTGGCGGCTGGCGACGAGGATCGTCAATGAGGTCTGCACCGGCCTGCATTTCGCGCACGACTTCCGTTCTCCCGACGGACAACCACAGGAGATCGTCCACCGCGACGTCAGCCCTCGCAACATCATCATCACCTACAACGGCGAGGTGAAGCTGACCGACTTCGGCGTCGCACGGGCGCGCGACCGTGAGGAGCACACCGAGCACGGGATCATCAAGGGCAAAGTCCGCTACCTGAGCCCGGAGGCGGCTTACGCCAAGCATGTCGATCGCCGCTCGGATCTCTTCTCGCTCGGCATCGTCTTCGGCGAGATGCTGTTAATGGCTCCTCTGCGCACCGGCGACAACGAGATGGCCATGCTGCTCGACATTCGCAAGGGTGAGTTCGACCGCAAACGGTTCAACGCCATTCCAAAATCACTGCGGTCGGTCCTTAACCGCGCCCTCGAGGTCGAGAGGGACGATCGCTATCCCACCGCACTCGAGTTTGCTGAGGACCTCGAGGGCAAGTGCGACGAAAACTCGAAACCGATGAGCGAGGCCGAGGTCGCGACCTTCATGCACTCGCTCTTCGCCGAGGACATCGAACGCGAAAAGGTGCGGGACGAAGAGGTCGAGCGAGAGCTCAGAGAGACCTCCGACCAAGACGAGGAATTGCCACGACCGGTCGCCGCCGCTACTCCGAAGGCTCCTGCCGGAAGCCTCAAGAACCCGCTCAATATTTTCGCCGCCCGTGGCGCCGGACCGGTGGCGGTACCGGCACTCGATGCCATGGACCGACGGCCGCCGAAGGCAACCCGGGAAGGCCTGTTGCACGAAACCTCCTTGTGCCGCGTTCTCCACCAGATCGCGGACGGAACGGTCACCGGCGTTCTCGACCTTCACCGCGAACCAGTCAAGAAGTCGATTGATTTCGAAAATGGGAACCCCGTCTTCGCCGACTCCAACGTCGAGAGCGAGCTCTTCGGCGAGCACCTCGTGGCGCAGGGCATTCTCTCCCGAGAGCAACACGGCGAGACCCTCGATTTTGCCGCCCGGAAAGGGCTTCGTTTTACCGAAGCGCTGCTCGCCCTCAACGCGTGCACGCCGAATGTTCTCTTCCAGCAGCTCGGCGGCCAGGTTCGGAACCGCATCCTCGATCTCTTCAGCTGGATCACCGGATCGTTCTTCCTGTACGTCGACGCGCCCATCACCCAGAGCGGTCTCCCGTTGAATCTGCGCACCCACACTCTGATCCACGAAGGTGTACAGGAACGGTTGCCGCTGGTCGTGATTCGACGTTTCATGGAGGGCCGGATGGGGCAGACCGTGCTTCGGGTCCCAGGCTCGATCCCCGCCGACCTCCAGCTGTCCGGCCGCCAGCAGCGGATCCTCCGCACCATCGAGGCCGAGGAGACCACGGTCGAAGAGCTGGTCCGGCTCGAGAAGGACGAGGAGTGGCTGCTGCGGCTGCTCTTCATGCTGCACGAGATCCAAAGGGTCGTTTTCCGGGATTGATTGGTCGTCTCGACCTTTTTTGATCCGCAGAGAACGGGATAAACTCGCACACCTCAGCCCACTCGTCTTTCTCTGCGGTTCAAAAAAGGTGAATGGCATATATTTGACGGCGGCAGAACCATCGTGAGGTGAGGGAACTGGTTTGGCGCAAGGCAGGAAACCTGTCGTCTGGTTGGCCACGGCGATCATCCTGTGGCTTGTCGCCGGGGCAGTCGACCGCCGGACCGAGGTCGAGATCTTCTCCAGCGGTGGCCAGCTCCACCTCCAGGTCGCCGGTACGACCGTGTCGGCGCCGATCGCCATCGAGCTCCTGACCGCGGTCGAAATCCGCGCGATGGACTCCATCGATCCTCCCGGGGGCGGCCGGATCACCATCACGAGCGACCGCGGTGAGGTCGCCAGCGAGCGCCTCCCACGCCGTTTTCGCTTGCCAACCGGTGCGGTCACGCCGGTCGGCGATTGGCAGCTCGATGATTTCGCCGGCCGGGGACAGGTGTGGAGGCGCCCACTGGTAGTGAGCGGACCGTTCACCGTCAACGCGACCTTCCGGGGGCGCTTCCACTACGATCTCGAGGTCGTGTTGCGCGGCGTGCCGACGGCCTCCGTTGCCATTCGGCGGGGGCTGATGAACCACGACGCCTTCATCCGTTCGGCCGACGGCACGACGCTTGCCGTCACCAGCATCGACCCGACCCCCGCGGCCGACCTGGGGGCGACCGCCGCCACGCTTCTGCGGGCGGCGGCTCTCGCCTCTCTCCTGATCGCTTTTTTCGCCCTCTTCGAATTCATATGCCGTCCGTCACCGAAGGCCGCCGCCGCGCGACGATGGAAGGCAACGCCGTGGGCCGCAGCGCTTGCAGTAGCCGCGGTCGTCCTTTCGCTCTGGGTGGCGCGAGACGTGCTCGAGGGCCTGCCCCACGTGCCGGATTCCGTCACCTACCTCCTGCAGGCGCGGTGGCTTCTCGCCGGAGATCTCTGGGGAACGGTTTCGGCCTTCCAGGATCACCTCGACGTGCCTTACACCTACGTCGTCGGCGCGCGATGGCTGGGACACTATCCGCCCGGCTGGCCGCTCCTCCTGTCGATCGGCCTCGCCGTCGGCGCGCCCTGGCTGGTTGCCCCGATCCTCGGTGGACTCTTCGTGATGCTCCTCTACCTTGCGGGCCGCGAGCTCGACGGACCGGTCACCGGTCTCCTCGCCGCAATTCTCGGTGTGCTGTCACCGATGGTTCGGCTGATCTTCGGCAGTCTCTTGTCCCACGCGGCGGCCGCCACGCTGATCCTCGCCGGGCTGTGGCTGTTTTTGGCGGCACGACGGCTCAAGACCTTGCCGCCGGCCGCCCTCTCCGGGATGGCCTTCGGCCTCGCCTTCGGTATCCGGCCGCTGTCGGCGGTGGCCTCGGCGATTCCGCTCGCCGCCGTGTTCGTCGGCGACCTGATGGCCCATCGTGACCGCGATTCGCGCTACCGCGTCGCCGGTTGGTTTCTCGGCGGGACCGTCGCAGTACTGCCGACCCTCGCCGCCAATCACCTCATCACCGGCAGCGCCCTGACCTTCCCGTACTCACTGGCGCGAGGATCCATGTACCTCGCCGCCAACATCCCGTTCGGAATCCGCAACATCGACGTGCTCTCCTACTCCGCCGGCAGCATGCTCCACGGCTGGGGCTGGCCGCAGTTCCACGGTCCGTTCTGGGTCGCGCTTGCGTTCGCCTTCGCCCTGGTGCCGTTTCTGCTGCGACGACACACCTCCAACGATGTGCTGCTGGCGGCGATTGTCGGATCGGTGATGGTGGCCTTGCTCGGCAGCCGCGGCCACGGACTGCACGGTTTCGGTCCGCGCTATCTCTTCGAGGTCTTCGCTCCTCTCTTGCTGCTCACCGCACGAGGCTTTGTTGAGCTTGCACGACAGAGGTTTGAAGGGCGCGAGGTGGAGCGCCGCGTCCACATCGCCGCTTCCGCGTTGCTCTTCATCATCCTCTGCGGCACCGCGGCAATGGCCCTCCCCCAGCGGCTCGGCCTCTACCGCGGCTACAACGGTGTCGATAGCTCCCTTGAACACGAGGTCGCCGCGGCGGGGCTCGAACGGGCGATGGTTCTCCTGCCGCCCGATGATTGGCGCGGTTGGGCGATGGCGGCGCGGTTATTTGATCCCGATCCCGAGGCGGACCTCTTGTTCATCCAGGCGGAGCCGGATGACCCGGCGATTCCTGAGATCGCCGGCAATCGACCGATTTACGCCTGGCGGGACGGGCGGTTGGAGCTTCTCACGCCGTGAGAAGCAAGATCCGGGGTTCGCGACGGGGCCCGTTCGAGATGAAACGCAAGATCCGGGGCTCACGAGAGGGCCGTTCGAGATGTAACGCAAGATCCGGGGCTCACGCCCCGGGCTATCCATCTGTCGCCCCCTTCGGGGGCTCGTGAGCTCATTGATTCCGCCGTCCCCGGAGGCTCACGCCCCAGGTTGAGTCGTATCAAAAAAAGCCGCGGAGCGGCGGCAGGTTGATTTCGCTCACCGAGCGCGGATCTTGCATCTTGGATCCTGCAACAACATCATAATGAAACCATGAACGGCGCTTCAAAATCCTGGCGGGCAAGCTATGTGCGGCTGGCACGGAGCGGGGAGCTTGACAAACGGGTCGAGCAACTCGATGCGCTGCTCGAAGACTGCTCGGTTTGCCCGCGGAGGTGCGGTGTTGACCGGCGGAGTGAGCTCGGAGAGTGCGCGACTGGCGCCGATGCGGTCATCGCCTCCTGGAACCCCCACCACGGCGAGGAGCCTGTGATCTCCTGCCGCCGCGGCTCGGGCACCGTCTTCCTCGCCAACTGCAACCTGCGCTGCGCCTTCTGCCAGAACCACGACATCTCGCAACGGCCTCGGGAGTATGCCGGCCGGTCGATCACGGACCAGGAACTGGCAACGATCTTCATCGACCTCCAGGACCGCGGCTGCCACAACATCAACTGGGTCTCGCCCACGCACCAGGTGCCGCAGCTCGTGCGCGCGCTGGCGATCGCCGTCAAACGCGGGCTCTCCATCCCGATCGTCTACAACACCAACGCCTATGACTCGATCGAAGTCCTGTGCCTGCTCGACGGCGTCGTCGACATCTACATGCCCGACCTCAAGTACGCCGATCCCGACGCCGGCTGCCGTCTCTCTGGGATCGACGACTACCCTCAACGGGCGCGTGAGGCGCTGGCCGAGATGTATCGCCAGGTCGGCCGCGCCTGGGAGCTCGGCCCGGAGGGGGAGCTGAGACGAGGCCTCCTGGTGCGGATGCTGGTCCTGCCCGAGGGGCTAGCCGGCATCGAGGAGAATCTTGGGTGGATCGCCCGCAACTTGGCGCCGACCGTCACCATCTCCCTCCTCGCCCAGTACCGTCCCGCCCACCGCGTGCCGCGCACCCCCGAGCTCGCCGATCTCGATCGCGGCATCAGCCGCGCCGAGTGGCGGCGGGCGGTCGCAGCCTTCGAGCGGCACATGGAAGGCGATCGGCACCATGTCCAGGGGGTGTTTCTGTGACGTCGGAATTCTGAGTTCGGAATTCGGAACGCCGAGTATGGACTCTTCGGACACCGCTGGCTTCGTTTTCGGTCGAGTCTGGGGCCAGAAAGTTACAATGGATGAGGTTTTGTTTCCGAGAACAGGAAACGTGAAAGGAGCCGGGAATGAACGACTCGCAGGCCGCGAACGGATCCAACGGAGGCAAAGGCGGTGCATCCTGGTTGCGGTGGGTGCTGATCGGCTGTGGTGGTCTCCTGGCCCTGATGGTCGTTCTCATCGTGGTTCTTGTCGTCGTCGTCAAGCAGGTCACGGCGGGGCCTGAAGAGGTGGTGAAAACCTTCCTTTCCGAAGCCGCGGCCGGCAACCTCGAAGCTTCGTACGATTGCTTCTCGGCGCCTCTCAAGGAGGCGCAGCCGTTCGCCGAATTTTCGACCGCCGTCACCGGGAATCGCCAGTTGTTCGATATCTCCGACACCAGCTTCAGCGAGCGCTCTGTCGATATGCAGGGAGCCAAGCTGTCCGGCACCGCCACTCTCGCCGCGGGCACCCAGGTCGCGTGCTCATTCGAGCTGGTGCGTGAAAATGACGAGTGGAAGTTGATCTCGTACAACATCGGCGCGGGAGGGGACTGAGCGCAGGCCGTCGACCCCCACCCGGCAGCCGAGACGGCTGCCGGGTGGGGGGAGGAGATCTACCGCCCCTTCCTCCGTGGGCCGGTCATTCGGGCCGGATCCAACACCGCTGCGATCTCTTCCTCGGTGAGCAGACCCTTCTCGCGCACCAGCTCTACGATGCCGCGCCCCGTCTCCAACGCCTCCTTGGCCAGCTCGGTCGTCGCGTCGTAGCCGAGCACCGGGTTGAGTGCGGTCACCACAACGATGCTGCGTTCGATGTACTCGCGGCAGACGTCCTCGTTAGCAGTGACGCCATCGATGCAGTGGACCCGCAGCGTGCGGGCGGCATTCATGAACATCGTCTGCGACTCGAGGATGCAGTCGGCGATGACCGGTTCCATGACGTTGAGCTGGAGCTGGCCCGCTTCGGCGGCCAGGGTCACGGCGAGGTCGTTGCCGATCGCGCGAAAACACACCTGGTTGACGACCTCCGGAATCACCGGGTTGACCTTGCCCGGCATGATGGTCGACCCCGGCTGCATGCGTGGAAGGTTGATCTCATTCAACCCGGCGCGCGGACCGGAGGACAGCAGCCGGAGATCGTTGCAGATCTTTGATAGCTTGATGGCGACGCTTTTCTGGCACGACGAGTAGAGGACGAACGGCTGGGTGTCCTGGGTCGCTTCCACGAGGTCCGGTGCGAGCCGGATTGCCTTGCCGGTGATCTCGACGAGATGCTCGACGCAGCAATCCGCGTAGCCCTCGGGCGCGTTCAGACCGGTGCCGATGGCGGTGCCCCCCATGTTGACCTCGAGGAGGATTTCTTCGCAATCAGAGAGGGCGTCGATCTCGTTGTCGAGGCTTTCCGCCCAGGCGTCGAACTCCTGGCCGAGGGTCATCGGAACGGCGTCCTGGAGCTGCGTACGTCCCATCTTGAGCACGCCGGCGAACTCCTCCCCCTTCGATCGCAGCGCCGCCACCAGCGCTCGCAGCTCATGGATCAGGCGGGTGTTGCCGAGCGCGATGGCGACGTGCAACGCGCTCGGGTAGACGTCGTTGGTCGATTGCGAGAGGTTGACGTGGTCATGGGGGTCGCAGAACGCGTAGTCGCCTTTGTCATGCCCCATCAGCTCGAGGGCTCGGTTGGCGATAACCTCGTTGGCGTTCATGTTGGTCGAGGTCCCGGCACCGCCCTGGATGACGTCGACCGGGAACTGGTCGTGGAGCGCGCCATCGATGATCTCCAGGCAGGCGCCTTCGATGCCATCCAGCACCTCGGTTGTCAGCGTGCCACAATCGTGGTTGGCGTGCGCCGCCGCGAGCTTGATCATGGCCAGGGCCCGGATCAGATCCGGATACTGCGAGATCGGGACCCCGGTGATGTGAAAATTCTCGATCGCACGCTCGGTCTGGATGCCGTAATAGGCGTCCGCCGGCACCGCCTTCTCACCCAACAAGTCGTGCTCGATCCGCTGCTCTCGCATCTCTCACCTCCGATGAGTCACGAGCCTTATAACACGAGGATGCCCACCCACCCACCTCATCACATTGGCAGAACAGGGCCTTCACCGGAGGTGCCTGGCATCCCGACATGATGTTGTCCTCAACGTCATGGCGGCGTGCCTGGCATCCTCTCGGGAAGCGCGGCTGGAGAAAAGTCCAGGTGCCATCTTTTGCATTGTTGGAGGCCTCCCGACGAAGTCACCACCTCGTTTGGGCCAACAATGCTAAAGGTGGCTCCT
>CAYRFI010000002.1:75579-88309 GCA_964423595.1 uncultured Thermoanaerobaculia bacterium
TTACACTTGCCAGCATGAGCAACAAGAAACGCAAGACGTTGTATTTGATCGACGGGCCGAACATGGCGTTTCGGGCCTTCTACGCGATCGGCGGGATGTCGAACTCGCAGGGGTTGCCGACCAACGCCCTCTTCGGCTTCACCAACATGCTGCTCAAGCTGATCCGCGACGAGCGGCCGGACTACCTGGCCATTACCTGGGACCCCAAGGGCGGCTCGTTCCGTGACCGCGACTACCCTGACTACAAGGGCACGCGGGCCGAGATGCCCGACGCTCTCCGTGCCCAGATGCCGCATTTCGCCCGCATTGCCGAAGCCTTTGACGTGCCGTATCTCTGTATCGACGACTTCGAGGCCGACGACGTGATGGGCACCCTCGCCCGCCGCCATGAGGACGAGCTCGACGTCGTGTTAGTGACCTCGGACAAGGACCTCATGCAGCTGGTGTCGGACAACGTCACCCTTTATGACTCGATGAAAGACCGCCGAATTTCGTTCCCCGAGGTCGAGGAAAAATTCGGCTGCACTCCCGACCTGGTTCCCGACGCCCTCGGCATCTGGGGGGACTCGTCGGACAACATCCCCGGCGTCAAGGGCATCGGCGAGAAGGGCGTCAAAGCGCTGCTCGCCAAATGGAAGGGCCTCGACGATATTTACGAGCACATCGAGGAGGTCACTCCTCCGGGCGCCAGAACCAAGCTCGAGAATGACCGCGACACCGCCTACCTCTCCCGCGACCTTGCGACCATCCGCACCGACGCCCCGGTCGAGGTCGGCCTCGATGATCTCGAGCTCCGCTACCCGCCGCCCGAGGATCGGGCGCAAGAGCTCTTCGCCGAGCTCGAGTTTCGCTCGCTGCTCAAGCAGTTCGGCGGCGAGATGGCGACGATCGACCGCGGCGCCTATCGCCTGGTCACTTCCGGGGAGGAGCTCGAGGAGCTTCGCGCGGCGATGACGGCGGCCGGCCGGTTTGCTCTCGACACCGAAACGACGTCGCTCGACGCTCTCCGGGCCGACCTGGTCGGCCTCTCCTTCTGCGCCGACCAGAAGGTCGCCTGGTACGTGCCGGTGGCCCACGCGACCCTGGATCAGCAGCTGACCTGGGAGACGGTGCGCGAGATTTTGGCGCCGTTGATCGAAGACCCCGACATCGGGGTCACGGGCCAGCACCTGAAGTATGACTTCAAGGTCCTTGCACACCACGGCGTGTCCATCGGCGGCATCGACGGCGACACCCTTCTCGCCGACTACCTCTTGAGCCCCGATCGTCGCTCGCACAAGCTCGACGATCTTGCATTGATCCACCTCTCCCACCGCATGATCCCCTACGACGAGGTCGCGGGCAACAAGGAGACCTTCGCCGAGGTCGGCCTCGAGGCGGCCCGTGATTACGCTGCCGAGGACGCCCACGTGACTTGGCTGCTCGACGCCAAGCTCGGGCGGGCGCTCGAGGAAGAGGGTTTGGCCGAGCTCTATCGGGGGCTGGAGCTGCCGCTGATCCCGGTCCTGGCGCGGATGGAGACCAACGGCATCGCAGTCGACCCGACCGTTCTCGAAGGGTTGTCGAAAGAGCTCGCAAACGGCATCGCAGATGCCGAGGCACGCTGCTACGAGGCGGCCGGAGAGGAGTTCAACATCAGCTCGGTCAAGCAGCTCCGGGAGATCCTGTTCGAAAAACTCGAGCTGCCGGTGATCCGGAAGACCAAGACCGGCCCCTCGACCAACGAACAGGTGTTGTCTGAGCTCGCGCTCCAACACCCGCTGCCGCGCGCGATCCTCGACTACCGGTCGCTGGTCAAGCTCAAGAACACCTACGTGGATCCGCTGCCCGGGCTCATCAACCCCGAGACCGGCCGTATTCACACCCACTACTCGCAAACCACCGCCGCCACCGGACGCCTCGCCTCCACCGACCCCAATCTGCAGAACATCCCGGTCCGCACCGAGGAGGGACGCCGGATCCGAACCGCGTTCGTGGCGCCGCCCGGCCGGGTGCTGCTCGCCGCCGACTACTCGCAGGTCGAGCTGAGGATCCTCGCCCACCTGTGCGGCGGCGACGGCGGCTTTGCCGAGGCCTTCGCCCGTGGAGTCGACGTCCACGCCGAGACCGCCGCCGGCCTCTTCGACGTGCCGGCCGAGGAGGTCACGCGGGAAATGCGGACCATCGCCAAGGCCGTCAACTTCGGCATCATTTACGGTCAGAGCGCCTTCGGGCTGGCCCAGACCCAGCGCATCTCTCGCGGCGAAGCTGCAGACTACATCAAGCGCTACAAGCAACGCTTTCCGGAGATCGAGGAGTACCGCCAGCGCACCCTGGAAGAGGCCGCCGAGAACGGCTACGTCGAGACTCTCATGGGACGCAAGCGTCCGGTGCCGGATCTTTCGAGCGGCAACTTCGCGGCTCGGGCCGCTGCCGAACGGGTGGCTATCAACACCCCGGTACAGGGCAGTGCCGCCGACCTGATCAAGAAGGCGATGCTGAGGGTGGACGCGCGTCTGCGGACCGAGTTCCCCGGCCAGCTCCTCCTGCTCCAGGTTCACGACGAGCTGCTGCTCGAGGTCGACGAGGACGTGGCCGAGCTCGTCGGCGAAATGGTCAAGGCTGAAATGTGCTCGGCGATGGAGCTCTCCGTGCCCCTCGTGGTCGATTTGGGCACAGGCCGCAACTGGGAGGAAGCGCACTAACCCGGGTAGCGCTTCTCGCTTCGGTGAGTCAGGTGCCACACGTCGCATTGTCATCGTCGCCCTTCTGCCCCGAGAGCGTCAGTGACAATGCGACATGTGGCACCGGAGTCGTCGACGCCCCGAAGCGCGTCTCATTGTCAGTTGACGTCTCCGCCCCGCCGCCGTAGGGTGGCGGGGACAGAACGGTCATCGAGAGGTGCTTGAGGGAAGCCGGTGAGAATCCGGCGCGGCCCCCGCCACTGTAACCGGGGACGGGCCGCTCATGGGCAGCGCGGGGAACCGGGCTGGCCGGCCACTGATCGGTACGATTCGAACGAGTCGACCGGTTGGGAAGGCGAGCGGTTGCGGTCGATCCGGGAGCCAGGAGACCTGCTGTTCTGAAAAGAGAAACGGGAGGTTTCATATGTTCACCAGGATCCGTTCAACCGGTCAAACGATCGCTCTGGCAGCCGTCCTCGGTGTGGGTACCGTGCCGGCTTCCGCCCAGTACCTGACCGGGCCGCCGGCGTCGCCGAGGCCGTCCTTCGCGGACGAGGTCACGGTCACCGCCACCGGTATCGAAACGGAGGTCGACGAGGCGCCGACCGCGGTGAGCGTCGTCACCCGCGACGAGATGGACGACGCTCAGGCCGACCAGGTGGTGGACATGCTGCGCCGGGTCCCGGGTCTCGCGGTCGTCGGATCGGGTGATGCCGGCAAGCTAACGACGGTTTTCACCCGCGGCACAGGCTCGAACCAGACTCTGGTGATGCTCGACGGCGTGCGCCTCAACTCAGCATTCTTCGGCGGCTTCGACTGGAGCCAACTGAGCACGGCCGGCCTGAGCCAGGCGGAGGTCGTGAGGGGGCCGTACTCCGCCCTGTGGGGGGCCGACGCGGTCGGTGGGGTGATCAACCTCCGGCCGCAGCGCGCCCAAGGTGGATTCAACGGTCGCTTCTTCGGGGAGGGCGGTTCCAACAGTTGGCAGCGTCTCGAGGCGGACCTCGGGTGGGGCGGCAAGAACTTCGACATTTATGCCTCCGGGTACGACCGCCAGTCGGACGGCGAGCTCGCCAACTCCGATTTTTCCAGCCGCCAGTTCCTCGTCACCGGAGGAATCAGCTTCGGCAAACTTCGCAGCCGTCTCGGCGTGCTGGTCCAGAACGTGGAGACCGAGACCGGGATCCCGTTCGCGACCCCCGGCGACCCGACCCCCGATAGGCGACAGCAGGGCGAATCGACCCTCATCGCGGTGCCCTTCAGCTGGCACATCGGTCGACGGTGGACCCTCGAACTGATCGGCTCGCAGATCGACACGACCTTCGCGTTCGCTGACCCGAACGATACGTGGGTGACAGAGTCGTCGACCGATACGACATCCACCCAGGCTCGTCTCGCATCGAACCACGACTTCGGCAGCCATACCTTCAGCTGGGGTGGCGAGTGGCGTTCCGACGAGGTCAACGACGCCTCCAACCTCGGTCTCAACCTCGACGCCGAGAAGGTCGAGGTCACGAGCGTATTCCTCCAGGACGTGTGGAACCTCAACCCCGCGTTGCGCATTCTGCTGGGTGTCCGGTGGGACGACGCCGAGCAGTGGGGTTCCGAGACCTCGCCGCGGGCGGACCTGGGGTGGAAGCTGTCAGACGCGATCGAGCTGCGCGTGGGCTACGGGACCGCGTTCCGGCCCCCATCCATCGGCGAGCTCTACTATCCGCTCTCCGGCAACCCGGACCTGGCGGCCGAAACCTCCTCGTCCGCCGACGTCGGGCTCATCTCCACGAACAAAAAAGAAACCTCGCGCTGGGAGCTGACGGTCTTTTCCACCGATCTCGACAACCTGATCGAGTTCGATTTTGCGACGTATCAGAACCACAACATCGGCTCGGCAACGATCCGCGGCGCCGAGATCTCGTGGACCCAGTCGCTCGGGAGGAGGGGCGCATCGTTCATCCAGGCAACGTACCTCGACACCGAGGATGACAACGGCCTACCGTTGTATCGGCGACCAGAGTGGAGCGGCTCGTGGACCGTCCAGGGCAATTTCTCCAAGCATCTGAGCGGCGATCTCACGGTCCTCTATGTCGGGGCCCGGGATGACGTCGACCCGATCACCTTCGAGCGCTCCCAGGCTCCGGGCTACACAACCGGCGACATCGCCCTCGCCTACAGTCTCTGGGACGGAGTTGAAGTTACCGGACGGGTTCTCAATGTGCTCGACAAGGATTATCAAGAGGTGCTCGGCTACCCGGCCCCGGGCCGTCGCTACCTCTTCGGTTTGCGCCTGGGAGTCGACACTCCGGCTCGCTGGCGGGGAACTCCCTGAAAGGTTTGAGTTCTTGGTTTTGAGTTCCCACCCACCCTCCCCCGGGGAAACACAGGTGGTTGCAGGGAAAGCTTAGAATTGAGAACTCAACTCTTAAAACCTGCGTGCGAGCCTGACGTGACTTCGATTCAAACAACATTGACAGTCTGAAACATTGACATCAGGTCTCTGTACGATTAAGGTGGAGACTGTTTGAGATCGTGAATCATTCGCATGAGCGTGTGTTTGAATCTGAAAGGAGCCTGGATATGAAGAAGACATTGATAGTTCTCGGAGTGGCGCTGTGCGCGACTCTGTTGGTCAACCCGGCCCTGGCCTGTGACGGCAAGAACGCCAATTCGGCGAACGACGACGGCGCGACCTGCTCGAAGTCCGCCGTGGCACAGGCGAACAACGAAGATTCCACCTGTTCGAAGTCGGCCGCCAAGGCTGCCTACGCCAAGACCCTCGAGGAGACGGGTTGCGAGAAGACCGCGTGGGCCGCATACCGGAACACCCTGGCTGAGAACGTCTATGCCAAGAGCTATGCCGAAACCGGCTGCAGCGAGGCCGCGCAGAAGGCCGCCTATGATGCAGTGTACGCCGAGACGGGCTGTGAGAAGTCTTCGCAGGCTGCCGCCACCCACGCGGTGGCCCAGGCTTCCTACGATGCGACCTGCGCCAAGACCGGCTGCGCAAAGACCGCCCAGGCGGCCTACGCGAGCGTGACCAAGACTGTCGGCGCCAGCTGTGCGACAGCCAACACCAAGACGGGCTGCGACAAGGGCAATGCCGAGAGTGCAACCGATAAGGTTGCGGATGCCGACGTGAAAGTGGCCTCCAACGAACAGGGTTCCTCGCGCTAAAATCTTTCCGAAGAATGATTTCCCTTGCACCCGGGCACCGCGCTCGGGTGCTTTTTGTTTGTGACCGGGAGCACAGAACATGAACGCCCATGGTGCGACATTGTTCGTGTGGAGGGCAGATGAGGAGAATGAAAGCGATGGCACCGCAACGATCGCGCCGTCTCCGCTTGCTCGAGAGTCTGCGTCGTACGATGAACGAGATCCTGAATGACAGGGTCTATCGGCTGGCTCAGAAACGCGGCCATGGTGCGCCGCAGAACACGAGCTCCATTTATGCCTCGGCGGCCGAAGAGGCCCCCGAGCTACTCGATCAGCTCTTTTTCGTCCACCGCAAGGTCGGTGAAGAGATGGGGGAAGAGATCGATCCCAATGCTCCTGACCGGCTCGACGAGAACCAGCGCAAGGCCATGCTGTCGGCGGTCCGCGCGGCCGTCCATCGATCGCGCGAAATCCTGGAGTCTCGGACCGAGTAACACCGCAGGGAAATTCTTCTTACGCCTGATTTGATGGAAGAGCGGACGCGATCACGTCGCGGACCTGGTTCGACAAGCGCGAGCAGTCGCTGACCATCAATCCCTCGACGGGAATCGGCGGATGAATGATGAGACGCGCGGAACCCGGCATGAGGTCGGAGGTGCCCGCCGGCAGAACGTTTCGCGTGCCGGTCACGGTCAGGGGAAGAATCGGCAGACCAAGGTCGAGCGCCATCCGAAATGCGCCTTTTTTGAATCGCATGAGTCTTCCGCTGCGGCTACGGGTTCCCTCGGGGAAGAACATCACCGAGGTCCCGCCGACAATCCGTTTCTTGGCCTCCTGGAGGGTCGCCATCGCCGCCGCGTGGTTCGAGCGGTCGATGAAGATGTGGCCGAGGCGATCGCACGCCACGCCGATGCCGGGCACCGATCGCAGCTCTTGCTTCATCACCCATTTGAAGTCGACCCCGAGCCAACCGTAAAGGATGAAGATGTCGTATTGGCTCTGGTGGTTTGATACCAGGACGTAGGACTGTTGCTGGTCGATGTGCTCGCGTCCTTCAACCCGCACCCGCATCGGCGTCATGAAGGCCAGGATCCGCGCCCATGGAACGGCACTCAGCCTGCTCGCGGCGCGCGTTGAAGTCACCAGGCTGAGGACGAGGGCCAGGCTCGCCTGAACGGTCGTCACCACACCCACCACCGGTGCGAAAACCAGGTACTTGTAGGGCTGATAAAGCCACCAAAGAGCCGTGCGTTTCCTCATGCAATGTGCATCATATCCAATTCTCGTCCGTCCACGTCAGACGTGGCCGGACGAGAATTGGAGAAAGGGAATGTTATCCTTCCCCGTCCGCGTTTCGCGGCGGAGGCAGAGTGAGCGAGCGTTACTACATCACGACACCGATCTACTACGTCAACGATATGCCCCATATCGGGCACATCTATACGACCGTCATGGCGGATATCTTCGCCCGCTACAAACGGCTGACCGGCGCCAAGGTATGGTTCCTCACCGGAACCGATGAGCACGGCCAGAAGATCGAAAAGGCCGCCGCCGGCCAGGGCATCGAGCCGATTCAGCTTGCCGACCGGGTAGTGGCGCGATACCACTCGTTGTGGGAGACCCTCGAGATCTCGCACGACGATTTCATCCGCACCTCCGAGCCCCGCCATAAGAGGGGCGTCACCGAGATCATCCGCCGCATTACCGCGGCCGGCGACATCTACCAAAGCGAGTACGAGGGCTGGTACCTCGCTGCCGACGAGGCCTTCATCCCCGACTCGCAGGTCGAGGACGGTCATGATATCGAAAGTGGCCGCCCCGTCGAGCGGCTGTCCGAGCCGAGCTACTTCTTCCGCCTCTCCGCCTACCAGGAGCCACTGCTCCGCTGGTACCGGGAAAACCCCGACTGCATCCGACCCCGCACCCGCTATAACGAGGTCCTGAGCTTCGTGGAGAGCGGGCTCCGCGACCTTTCGATCTCCCGCACGTCACTCACATGGGGGGTTCCCTACCCCGGTGACGACGAGCACGTGGTCTATGTCTGGCTCGACGCCCTTACCAACTACGTCTCGGCGCTCGGTTTCGGCTCCGATGACGAAGCCCTGTACAGCGAGGTCTGGCCCGCCACCATGCACCTGGTCGGCAAGGACATCCTGCGTTTTCACTGCGTCTACTGGCCGGCCTTCCTGATGTCGGCCGGACTGCCGCTTCCCAAACAGATCTTCGGCCACGGCTGGTGGCTGCGCGACGAGGCCAAGATGTCGAAGTCGATCGGCAACGTGGTCCGGCCCGACTACCTCATCGAGCGCTTCGGCGCCGATGCGTTGCGCTACTTTCTGGCGCGCGAGATGGCCTTCGGCCAGGACGCATCATTTTCGGATGAAGCCTTCCTCGAGCGATTCAACGCCGACCTCGCCAACGCTCTCGGCAACACCGCCTCGCGCACCCTGTCGATGACCGGCCGCTACCTCGACGGACGGGTTCCCGTGGTTTCAAATGATGGTCCGGTGCCTGCGGCGGCCGCCGCCGCCGTGGCCAGCTACCACAAGCACATGGAGGACTGCGAGCCGAACCGCGCGCTGGAAGGCGCGTGGCAACTGCTCAAGGCTATCGATGTCTCCATCCAGGAGCAACAGCCGTGGGCGCGCGCCAAGGAGGGCGATGCCGGACGCGCCGCCCTCGAGAGCACCCTTTACGTATCGCTCGAGGGACTGCGCATCACGGCGCTGATGATCGAGCCGTTCATGCCCGCAATCGCCAAAAACCTCCGCCATCAGCTCGGCGTCGACGACATGCCCCGTAACTTCGGCGATGCCATCGGCTGGGGCGGATTGGCCGAAGGCACGGCGATCGGCAAGACCGAGCCTCTGTTCCCCCGCGTCGATATCAATGCCTACATCAAGGAGCTGCAGATGGACAGCGCAAAGGAAGAGACCGCAAAAGCCCCGGAGTCCGACGTCCTCTCGATCGACGAGTTCTTCAAGACCAAGCTGGTCGTCGGCACCATCCGAGAGGCGGAGCAGGTCGCGAAGTCGAAGAAGCTCGTGCGGATGATGGTCGATCTCGGCGAGCCCGAGCTGCGGCAGCTTGTGGCCGGCATCGCCGAGCGCTACGAGGCTGCGGACCTGGTCGGCCGCCAGATCGTCGTGGTTGCCAACCTCAAGCCAGCGAAGCTGATGGGTGTCGAATCCCGCGGCATGCTTTTGGCGGCCAACCTGGATGGGGCGCCATACCTATTGGCACCGGATGCGGAAGTGCCGCCCGGTACCGAGGTCAGCTAACCTGTTGTCCTTTTTTTCGGATCGCGCTTGCGAGCGCGAATCCGAAAAAAAGGAGAATGACGGTGGCATATTTCAGCGACGTCGTTCGTGGACCAAGAAGCTATAGGCAAACTCGTTCTTTTCGTCCGCCTCGTGGTGCTCTTCGGACACCAGCTCCCAGTCATCGGGATTGATGTCGGGGAAGAACCTGTCGCCCTCCACTTCGGCTTGGATCCGTGTCAGGTGAATCCGGTCGACGAGGTCGCGGGCAAGGGCGATTCGGTAGATCTGTGACCCGCCGCCGATGAAGGGCTCGTCGTCCTCAGCCGCGAGCTCGAGGGCCTGCTCCACCGAGTGCACCACCTGTGCACCCTCGAGTGCAAAGCGCAGGCTTCGGGTCACAACCACCATCGTCCGACCCGGCAGCGGTTTGCCGACCTCCTCCCAGGTGCGGCGCCCAACGATCAGGTGATGCCCCATTGTGGTGCGTTTGAAGTGCTTGAGGTCGGCCGGCAGATACCACGGCAGACCACCGTCGCGGCCGATGACCCCGTTTGACGACACAGCGACAATCAATGAAACCACCACCGTTACACCGCGATCGGAGCTTTGATGTGGGGGTGGGGGTCGTAGCCCTCGAGCCGGAAGTCTTCGTAACGGAAGTCAAAGATGCTGCCGGGCTCTCGGTCGATGTGCATCGTCGGCAGGGCGCGCGGTTCGCGTTGGAGCTGGGTGCGGGCCTGCTCGACATGGTTACTGTAAAGGTGGACGTCACCAAACGTGTGGACGAACTCGCGCGCCTCGAGACCGCAGACGTAGGCCACCATGATGGTCAAAAGGCTGTAAGAGGCGATGTTGAACGGCACACCCAGAAACAGGTCGGCGCTGCGCTGGTAGAGCTGGCATGAGAGTCCGCCCTCCGCAACCCAGAATTGGAAGAGGCAGTGGCACGGTGGCAGCGCCATCCGCTCGATATCGGCGACATTCCAGGCCGAAACGATATGACGGCGCGAGTCCGGATTGTTGCGGATGCCCTCGATGAGTCGCTCGATCTGGTCGACCCGACCGCCTTGTGGGGTCGGCCACGACCGCCACTGGGAGCCGTAGATCGGGCCGAGATCGCCGTTTTCATCGGCCCACTCGTCCCAGATCGTGACTCCGTGCTGGTGCAGGTAGTCGAGGTTGGTGCCCCCCGCCAGGAACCACAGCAGCTCGTGGATAATCGAACGCAGGTGGAGCCTCTTGGTCGTCAGGGCCGGAAAGCCCTCCCGAAGATCAAAGCGCATCTGATAGCCAAACGTGCTGAGGGTGCCAGTTCCGGTGCGATCGTCCTTCGCCACCCCGTGCTCCAGGATGTGCTCGAGAAGATCCAGGTACTGCCTCATCCGCGCTGCATTCCTGGCGTGACCCAGCCGCTCACCAGCTCGGTCCAGCGGCCCTGCGCCTTGAGCACGACCTCCGCGAGCTCGCGCACCGCACCCCGTCCACCCTCCGCGCCGCACACCAGGTCGCAGGCGGCAATCACCTCCGGGGCTGCATCTGTCGGGCACGCGGCAAAGCCTGCGCGCGCAAGCAGCGGCAGGTCCGGCAGGTCGTCGCCCATGGCCGCGATATCGGAATCTCCAAGTTGGAGAAGCTCTTCCATGCGGTCGAGCTCAGCCAACTTGTCGCTCGAGCCGGTAACGATGAGCTCCGAACGTACCCCGAGCTCGGAGCACCGTGCCAGGACGGCAACACTCGGACGACCGCTGATCACCGCGACCTGGATGCCGGCCCTGAGCAGCAGGCGAACAGCGAGTCCGTCGCGCACCGAGAACCGCTTGTACTCCTCCCCATCACCGGAATAGATCAGGCTTCCGTCGGTGAGGACGCCGTCAACATCGAGCACGACGAGTCGGATCGGTTCGAGCTTCTCGCGGACTTCGACGGGCAAACCACTTGGCATGGCCGCATGCTAGCAGACCGCGCCGCCCATGAGGGGCGCTTTGCCGCATCGGCGACACACGTGCCACCCACGTCTCAATGAGACGAGCGTCCCGCTTCGACGACACCGGTGCCACCTTTCGCATTGTCATCGGCGCGCTCTCGGCCGGAGAGCGAAAATGACAATGCGAAAGGTGGCACCTTGCACACCGAAGCGGGAAGCGCTTGCCGGGTTTACCTCGCCACAGACAATCTGACAATCACCGGATCGTGGTCGCTGGCACGGTCGGCGGCCGGA
Organism: uncultured Thermoanaerobaculia bacterium; assembly: GCA_964423595.1. GTDB lineage: Bacteria > Acidobacteriota > Thermoanaerobaculia > Thermoanaerobaculales > Sulfomarinibacteraceae > Sulfomarinibacter. The sequence goes on from CAYRFI010000002.1 coordinate 86,874, forward strand.
GACTCGGCGTTGACGTGCACCATCTCGATCTCGACGCCGTCCGCCAGCGAGCCACTCACGAGAACGTGGTCCAGCACCTGCGAGTTGCCGAGGTACACGTAGCTGTACCGATTCTCCAGCGGTAATCGCTTGACCAGGTCCTCGAGGCCCGCCTCCTCCAGGACGCCAAGGGCCTCGGTGTTCTCATAATCGTTGAGGTCGCCGAGGACCACGACGCGGGCGCCCGGGTCGGTCATTACGACCTCCCTGACGAAGTCCGCCACTACGCCCGCCTGCACGGCACGCCGCCGGCTCGAGCCCTCGACCCGCGGCTGGCGGCGCCCGAAGATCGGGTCGTCGCCACCCTTGGACGTCAGGTGGAGATTGACCAGGAAAATCGGCTTGCCGCCAAATCGGAACTCGCCGACCAGCGGTTTCCGGCTGCCACCGCTTCCTCCCTCGCGTGGCCGAAACGCCGGGTTGCCGGGGTCTACCAGACCGGGGCTGCAGTTCAGCGAGAGACCGGCAGCCACCCCGACTGCTGAATCGTTCGGGCAATCCAGGCGATCGACAAAGGCAACCCGCGCGGGGTTGAAGAGGAAGGCGTTGCGGATGTTGGCTCCTGGTTGGCCGCCGTCAGTGTTGTCTTCGGGGTCGATGGACCGAGTTTCGTAACGCGGCCCCCCAGCACTCTCGATCGCCTCGACCAAGCGCTCGAGGGTTCGCTCGGCGGTTACCGTGCCGTCGTCTTCGGGACCCGTATCATCCTGGACTTCCTGCACCGCCAAGATATCCGGCGCACCGAGGTTGGAGGCCACGACGGCGGCGAGCTGTTCAAATCTCGCCTGCTCGGTGATTGCCGACAGATTCTCAAGGTTGAAGGTCGCCACGACGAGATGGGAATCGTCTCCGGTCAGGTTCGACCGCTCGCCGGCAACGCCATTACCATGGGCAGCCGGCAATGGCTCGGTGTTGAGGATCTTGTAACTGCCGAAGCTGTAGTGGAGCACGCCCTCTACTGGGCCGGTCAGCGAGTCGCCAACCTTCAGGTCAGGCGGCCCAGCCACCAGACGATCATCGATCACGATCCGTTGCGGGTTGACGTTGTCCTCGAGCATCCGGACGCCGCCGCGCGTCGTCCTCAGCTCGGCGCTCCGGCCCATGTCAGCCAACACCACGATATCGCCGTGTTGTGAGGTCGGCCCCGCCACCACCGGCTCCTCGACCCGCACCAGCATGCCCTCGAGGCTCTCGAAGGCATCGGCGGCGAATTGGGTGGGATCGAAGGTCTCGAGCCTCGGGGATGCGACGTCGGGCTGCGGAATCATGACTCCTGCCTCGCCAATCAGCACCGGTTGGGGCAGAGCGCCGGCCCCCTGGTTTTCCTTCACCTCGAGACCCGACGCCACCAGGCGGGTCACCGGCAGCTCGAATCCCCACGACCGCTCCTCCACCCG
>CAYRFI010000003.1:0-22481 GCA_964423595.1 uncultured Thermoanaerobaculia bacterium
CATCGACTTCCTCCTCGCGCCTTGACCTCGGCGCACGAGCCCCATCGGCGGACGGTACTGGGGACCCCGGCCGGACCTCCAGATCGAAAACTCCACCGTGCACGGCACCTCGACGCCCTCGCGACGAAAGCTGGTGAGATATGCGGGCTAGGACAGCTTCTCAACATACCTCCGTCATGCCAGGCCGATTCGGCTGCCAACCACGTCGAGGCTGATGGGGAATCGTCGGCACGACCGTTTCTCCGGGTGTGCTCGCACATCAAAGCTACCGATACCGACCCTCGATCACCAGCGCTCCCGAAGTGAAGGACCGCGGGATCTGACCTTCAATGAGGTACGTAGGACACGGCGAACGGTTCATCCCCTTTGACGAAGCTCACCTCGAGAATCGTCCTCATTGCATCCCTGATCATGACATTGGTGGACAGCTTGCGGCCTTTGATCTCGACAACGATCGGATATTGACCTGCGGGAATGTGGGTCAGGTTCAAGAACGAGGAGATCTTATCCTCGATTTTCCCCCGGAATCGAATTGTGCACCGTCGCGGCTTCGAAAAAACCCGCAGCGATCCCATCCCTTCATAGAAAACATCGATTTTCCCGGCGAAGAGGTCTCCCCGAACGGTGACATCCGCCCCGGGATGGATCGTGACCACGTCGGTGATGGGCTCGTAACCCGGCTTGCTGAAGGTGATCGTGTGCTCACCTGCCGCAATGCGCCCGATCGAGAGCTCTGGGGTTTCCTTTGTTTCCGACGTGCCATCGATCTCGACCTCGCAGTTCTGAGGGGCTGACGTCAGAACGAGGTTGCCAAAGAGCTGTTTGACCTTTTCGGGCTCAGACTCCTTCATGAAACGTACAGAGGGCTCAGGGGAGAGCCGCCCGACTCTGACTTCGATCGGAGATTTCGATACCTCGATCTGGATGTTCTGCGGCACGAAACCGTCTTTCTCGACCCGGATCGTGTGCGCACCAATCGGCACGCCGGCCAGAAATAGGCCATCTTCCGTGGCGTTCGAGATCCCCATGAACGTCCCGTCGAGGGAGATGCGGAGACCGGGCGAACAGGACACCTGGATGTCTCCGCCAAAAGAAACTGCCGCCACGCTCATCACGAAGAACAAACACACCCAACGCGCACGCCTCATGTTTCCTCCAGCCGGCCCTGAATCGGCCACAGTTTACATGGGTCCTGATCCAGACGATACGCCATATTTCTTTTGTCGGGCGATCTATGCAGACGACTGTTCGCTCGAGGTTGTTGCGAACAGCTCCTCCAGCCAGCGAAGCCCGGGCTCAAGCCCCTCGTTCTCCACCCGCCGAGCCAGCGCGTACACCGCCCGGTTCAAGGGGGCATCCCGGACGCCCGCCAGCTCGAGCAAATAGCCGTTGTAGTTGTCGAGCTCGGTCGGTCCCTTCGGCAGATCGCCCGCCATCGAGCAATAGGTGCCGCGCAGCGTCCTCGCGAACGGTATTGCCAGTAATCGGGCGATCATAGGCAGTCGGAGGAGGCGGTCCACCGTATCCGGATGGAAAGGCCCGATCCGTTCGAGCGGCGCGCCCGCGCCTTTCAGGATGCGGTAATTTTCGCGCAGGAGGCCGAAGAACAGCGTCCTTGCCCGGGCAAATCTGAGAAGCTGTCCGTTGTCGAGGCCTCCGATGGCCGCGACCGGGCTGATCGCAGCGTTGTACATGAGCTTCGAATACTTGTATGGGAGCACTTCGGCCGCGCGGCGGACGGTGAATCCTCCATAGCGGGTGAGGATGCCGATGAGTGTCTCGACGCGGGCGGGGAGCGCGCGTCCCTCCACCGAGGTCCGGAAACCGACGTGCAGATCACCCGGGCGGGTGATGCGGGTCTGGGTTCTGCCCGGGATGCACTCCGTGACGAATGACGCGATGCCCTCAACTTCAACCCTGTCGACGAGATCGGAGTCGAAACCGTTTTGGACGGGGATGATTTGGATCGAATCCGGGACCCGTTCCAACACCGCCCGGTTGTCATAGCACTTGGTACACAGGAGGATCAGATCGTCAGACGACGGCTGCCATTCCTCGAAGTGAACGAAGACCGCGGGCAGGGGTGGCATCTGATTCAGGGCGACACCGTTCCGGCGTCCCCACTCCAGCTTCGTGGAGTTGCTTTCGACGAAGGTGACGTCGGCGCCGCCCGCGCAGAGGGCGTGGCCCAGCGCACACCCGATTCCACCTGCACCGACAACCGTGACCGCGCCTGTCTCACCCATGACGTTTCCCCGTTTTCATGAGGGAGGATACTGCGTCAGACGTGTTCCGTGCGGTTGGCATGCGATGGCGTGCTGCGTGGCCGGCTCGCGATGCAAACTGGTGAGATATGCAGGTTGAGTCGTCGGCGCGCCTCAACTTCACTCGCACTCATCTGCGGAGTCGGTATGATTCGTTGTCGTTTGGCACGGTGAAACCTCTCGCGGCGGGTTGACGTACTTCCCGGGTGTTGAGAAGGTTCAACGGTGGAGGTGGTGTTCGTGAAGAAAGCTCGTTCCTTCGTTGTGGTGCTTTCGCTGGCCGCGAGTTCCATAATTGCCAAGAACCCGGGCCCCGTCACTGGGGTGGAGGGGCTCGACGAGCTCAAAAAAGAGAAGGGCCTGTTCAAGACCACTTTGATCAACCCTGACGTGGATTTCTCGAGCTACAGCCAACTGTGCCCGAACGGGGTTCTGCTTCAGTTCCATAGTTCGGGCCTCCGGCACGATGACGCGCTCGCCGGGTCTCTGGTCCGTAGGCGGAACCGCACTGCGGAGATTCCCGAGGGCGAGGATCTGGAGACATTCAGACAGGTCATCAACGATGCTGTTGTCGGTGAGTTGGGGAGCTCCGAACGGATCGAACTGGTCGAAGACGGCGGCCCGCGGACCCTCATCGTGCGCGCCACGGTCACAGACATCGTGACCGATATCGCATCGAAGTCCGGGAAGTCAGGCCAGGATCCGAAACCCTTTTCCGTCCAGGGAGACATTACCTTCGATCTGATCGATGCCGAGACCGGAGTCATTCTGGCTCGCGTCAGTGAGCGCAGGAAGAGCCGGAAAACCGACGATTCGGCGAAGCCTCCTGACGCCGGTGCGGAGTGGGCGAATATCTGGGTCTGGGCCGAACAGGCGGCGGCGGACCTTCGCCAGGAGCTGGAAAGAGTGCTCAACGAGGACCGGGGCTAACCCGTCACAAGGGCGTGGAGCCAGAAACTCTTATCCGTCTGTGTCGAGGGCGTCGATGACGGCGTTGAACGTCGGGCTCGGACGCATGGCTTTCTCGGCCATTGCATCGTCGGGGACGTAGTAGCCACCGACATCAACCGGCTTTCCCTGAGCGGACAAGAGCTCTTCTGAAATCTTCGTTTCGTTCTTCTGCAGCGTGGCCGCGACATCGGCGAAACGTGTCTTCAACGCCGCGTCCTTGGTCTGGGCGGCCAGTGCCCCGGCCCAGTACAGAGCCAGGTAGAACGTACTCCCCCGGTTGTCGAGCTCGTGCACCTTACGCGAGGGGAGCCTTCCATTCTCCAGATACATTGCGATTGCTTCGTCGAGAGTTTCGGCGAGGATCGTCGCCTTTGGGTTGCCGGTGTTTTCGGCAATCAACTCGAGGGAAGGCACCAATGCACAGTACTCACCGAGCGAGTCCCACCTCAGGTGTCCTTCTGAGTAGAACTGCTGAACGTGCTTGGGAGCGGAACCACCGGCGCCGGTCTCGAAAAGACCACCACCGTTCATCAGCGGCACGATCGACAACATCCTGGCGCTGGTGCCGAGCTCGAGAATCGGGAAGAGATCGGTCAAATAATCACGAAGGACGTTCCCGGTGACCGAGATCGTGTCCTCTCCACGACGGACCCTCTCGAGAGTGAATTTCATGGCGTCGACCGGTTTCATGATGCGGATGTCGAGGCCGCTGGTGTCGTAATCCGGCAGATAGGCATTGACTTTCTTGATGATCTCGGCATCGTGGCCCCGTTGCTCGTCGAGCCAGAAGATTGTGGGCGAGCCGGTCGCCCTCGCCCGCGCCACGGCCAGCTTCACCCAATTCCGGATCGGCGCGTCCTTGGCCTGACACATGCGGAAAATGTCGCCGGCCTCGACCCTCTGTTCGAGGACGGTGGCGCCCGACGAGTCTACGACCCGGATCGTGCCGTCGGCCGGCGCCTCGAAAGTCTTGTCGTGGGAGCCGTACTCTTCAGCCTTCTGCGCCATCAGCCCGACGTTGGCGACGTTGCCCATCGTCGCCGGGTCGAACTGGCCGTTCCTCTTCGCGTCCTCGAGGATCTCGGCGTACATGGTCGCGTAGCTGCGATCCGGCACCATGGCGATGCAATCCTGAAGCTGGTCGTCCTTGTTCCACATCCTGCCGCCGTCGCGAACAACGTTGGGCATCGAGGCGTCGACGATGACGTTGTTGGGAACGTGCAGGTTCGTAATGCCTTTCCTCGAGTCGACCATCGCGAGGTCGGGTCGGGTCTCGTACACGGCGGCGATATCGGCTTCGATCTCTGCCTTCTTTTCGGCCGGAAGCCGGTCGAGCTTTTCGAGCACGTCGGCGAGCCCGTTGTTGACGTTGGCGCCGATCTCCTCGAGCGTTTCGGCGTGCTTGTCGAGCGCTTCCTTGTAGAAGACGGAGACGCAGTGGCCGAACATGATCGGATCGGAAATCTTCATCATGGTCGCCTTGAGGTGCAGCGACAGCAGGACGCCGTCTTTCTTGGCGGCGTCGATCTGCCCGGCGTAAAACTCACGGAGCGCGGCGACGTTCATCACTGCAGTGTCGACGACCTCACCTGCCTGGAGAGCGATCTTCTCCTTCAGCACGGTCGTCGTTCCGTCGCCGGTGACGAACTCGATTTTCACATCGGTCGCCTCGCTCATGGTGGTTGACCTCTCGCTTTCAAAGAAGTCTCCGCCACTCATGTGTGCGACGCGGGTCTTGGACCCCGACTCCGGCCACGGCTTCATCATCTTGTGCGGGTGCTTTTGCGCGAAGCGTTTGACCGACGCCGCCGGTCTGCGATCGGCGTTACCTTCACGCAGCACCGGGTTCACCGCCGATCCGAGACACACGGCGAACCGTTCGCGAAGGATCCTCTCCTCATCATTCTTGGGTTCTTCGGGGAAGTCGGGGATGTCGTACCCCTTGTCCTGGAGCTCCTCGATGGCGCTTTGCAGCTGCGGGATGGAAGCGCTGATATTGGGCAGCTTGATGATATTGGCCTCTGGGGACTTCACGAGACGGCCGAGCTCTGAGAGATGGTCGGGGACCTTCTGATCCTCGGTCAGGTTGTCGGGGAAGTTGGCGAGGACCCTGCCCGCGAGCGAGATGTCTCGCGTTTCGACCTCGACGCCCGAACCCCTGGTGTAGGCGCGAATGATCGGGAGCAGAGAGTAGGTTGCCAGTAACGGCGCCTCATCGGTCTTTGTCCAGATGATCTTCGATTGAGTCATTGTTCATCCTTGGGTTTTTCATTGCCGCAACCCGGCAAGGCAGTCTAGCTCCTCCGGTGCCGGTTGTCAGCTCGACGGAGGTGATGGTGGTTGCTGCCGAGCGTGGCCGGAGCATATTCGTCGGTTGAGGGAGATGGTGGCACCGTAGCGGTCAGGTCGGAGATCGCGGTATTCTCGAACGACGGGACACGACGATGTTGCTTCCGATCGGCCACGAGGAGACCACCGTACGGCGCATGCCGTGGGTAACGTTGACGATTCTCGGGGCCTGCGTGGTGGCATTCATTCTCACCGCCATTGCCCCTTCGGGCGAGGACCGTGTTGCGTTCGCCGAACAGATTGCGGTCGAGTATTTCCTCGACCATCCGTATCTCGAGCTCGACGAACACCTCAAGGGCTACATCTACTATTCACTGCGGCAACAGAGAGATGGGCAACAGGTTCCTGCGCCCGATGATCCGGACGAGCTGCAGCGTGAGCAACGGGAACTGGATGGTCTGGTCGAAGCCCTCTATGCGACTCGCGACAGCACGCCATATTACCGCTGGGGCCTGGTGCCGACCCAACAGAGACCCGTAACGTGGCTCACCCACATGCTGATGCACGCCGGCTGGCTCCACCTGTTCGGCAACCTCTTCATCCTCTATCTCGCGGGTCCGCCCCTCGAGGACGCCTGGGGACATTTCCCATTCGCCGTCTTCTACGTTGTGGCCGGATTGGTGGCGGCGTTTTTCTTCGTTGCCGGCTCGCCCGATATCGACGAGCCTCTGATCGGCGCGTCCGGAGCGATCGCGGGGGTCATGGGTGCCTTTGCCGTTCGCTATTGGAAGACCCGGATCACCTTCTTCTATTTCTTTTTCTTCTTCAAAATTTACACCGGGACATTTGCGGCCCCCGCAGGGCTGATGCTCGGATTATGGGTTCTCGCCCAGATCGCCTTTGCGAGCGGGTGGTGGGCTTTCACGGGCATGGCCGATATTGGCGACATTGCGTTCGAGGCGCACATCGCCGGGTTCATATTTGGCGTCGGGGTTGCCTTTGTCGTCAGGAAGCTGGGGATCGAGGAACGATTCCTTGATCCGGCGAACTGACGCGGCTCGCGCGGATGGCGGATCGACTCGATCTTCGGGTGTCATACACCGAGCTCGCGCTGGCCCGTGACCGCGAATGACAGTCTACTCGAGGGGGCTCTCGGAGTAGATCTTCATCGGCTCGTACAAAACCCCGTTCTCGAGGACAATGTCGTCCGCGTTCCCGAACTCACCGTCCGGACCTGAGGAGATGATGTTGTACTTGTCGACACGCAGTCGCCGGTAGAGGAGGCGATTGCCCCAACCGTCACGAAACTTGAGCTCGCCGGAGAGCTCCGGGGGCAGCTCCTCGAGTGCCTCTGGATAGGAGTTACCGCCTTCGAAATTCGATCCCATGTACATGTTGAGGATCGGTGCCCACTCGAGAATTCTCTTTTCAGTCACGGCCCGGCCACCGCCGCAGGCGATAGCGATGACCGTAAATACCACCAGCACACCGAGCCGTTTCGTCATCCCTTCCTCCTTGTTCTTTTTGCCAACCGACGTTGCGAAACCGGTCGTCATTTCGAAATCGGGACCTCCTTGCGGCCGATGCGACGGTAGAGCTGGCCGGCGGAATACGAAAACCGGGCGATTTCGCCGCCGGTCGTGACTGTGAATCGGACCTTTTCAGCGCAACCCGGCACTCGGATCGCCTCACCGGGTTCCCATCGTGCGACGCTTTCTTCGCCACAGAGGCGGGTCGCCCCTTCGCTCTCGAACGCCTCGGTAACGAGATGGGCGTCCTTCCAAACGCGATCACTCGCGTTGGCCACCTCGAGCCATCCTTTTTCGGGCTGCTTGACCGCGATCATCAACTCCATCGAGTCGCAGGAGGCGAGCCCCACGGCGAACACCAACGCGATGCAGATCCTCAAAGAAAACCGCATCATCATGCTCCGTTCGGCGCCGATCCGATGATTGTTCGGATCTCTTTCGAAAAAACGCCCCCCCAGTTTAAGGGATTCGGAGGGTGCCACGTATCACATTGTGACGTTGTGGTCTGAGCCTGACCTGGCAACGCGACAGCAGTTCGATTTAACCCCACTGAGTCACAATGTGACGCGCGGCACCCTCGCACCAACTCTGGAGCCGGTTGAGCTGGTGGCCGAATACCAGTACGAGGTGGTTGCCGAGCGGCGCGCGCAGCAGATCGGTGACGGTACCACCGCGCGTGAGCTGGATTTCCACCTGGGTGCGGCAGAGGTGTTCAGCGTCGCCGGAACGCAGGATTTCGCCTTCCGCCAGCCACAGCCGATCCAACTTCTTGCCGCCGATGCGCAGCAGGGTGACCGGTCCAATCGGGAGTGCCCCCTGAATTCCTACGCCCAATCCCGACTCGAAGTGCGAGCGCAGACGATAGCTCTGAACGAGCGTGCGCGGGACGGTGCAGTGTGCCAGCCAGAGCGCGTTGCGGGCGCGATCGAGCTGCGCCGGGTTCGCCATCCATGGCGTAGCGCCGAGCAGTCTGTGCGCCCACAGCATGCCGATGGTGCTGACCAGGTCGCCCTCGCAGCCGGCGATGACGCCCTCATCGGTGAGTTGCGCCAGCCCGAAGCAGCCGGTGGTCTGGTGGTGCAGCACGAGGTCGAAGCAGCGCACGGCCAGCGCATCGAGGTTGTAATCAGCGGCCACTCGTTGCAGCGCGAGAGAGACTCGGGCGACCTCTCGCAGCTCGGCGGACGTGGGCTCGCTCACCTCGGTCGCGTCTGCAATGAACTCGTCCAGGTGCGGTTCGAGGTCGGCGTCGGAGACGGCTTGCACCGTCTCGACGAGCTGCTCCATATCCACCGGCACGATCGTCGGCCCCCAAGCGGCTCGGATCGTCGCAACGTCGGGGGTGCTGGCGACGAGCCAATCCGATGGTGCGCCCACCAGCCCGATGCGCGCCCGCTGCAGCGTGCGTCGCACGTCGATATCGTGCAGGGCATCCGCGATTTCACAGAGGCCGGAAGCATCGTCCGGCCCGTTGAGGTAGAAAATGCGGCCTTCTGCGCCGTCCTGCTGCAGTCGCGCCAGCACTTCGAGGGTGGCGGGCAGCGAGTTGTGACCCGGATGGGCGATCAGGAAAATGGGTTCGTCGGGCGCCGTCCTTCTGCGCTCTGCCCGCACTTTGAGGATGACCTCCTCTGTGCCGCCGGTGGCGACCAGAAAGAAGAGCTGTGCTTCGTCGTCGGGAATCGCGTCTGCGGCCCAGCGCTCGCCTCCCAGCGCTTCGAGCGCGCGGACGTAGTCGCCGGTGATGGCGTCAAACGCCTCTTGGCCGAGAAGTGAGCTCGGTTGAATGGGTATTACGCCGAAATGGAGAGACATGCGGGCCTCCATCTGTGAAATGGTACTGGAAACTGGGTGTGGGGGCCCGATACTCGGATATGCCGGCTAGACTCGGACAAACGGCGCTTCGAACAACCGGGTCACTTACGTATGGCTCCCAGAAGGCCGCCCGAGATCAACGCCGCGAGGTCGGCCAGCACGCCGGGTACGGCCCGCCCGCCCGGGCACACCAGATAGCGTGGCTGCCACTCGGGATCGAACTTGTCCTTGTACTGGCGCAGCCCCTGGAAGTTGTAGAAGTACTCGCCGTAGCGGTACGCCAACGAGGCGAGCCGATTCCACAGGGTCGCAAACGGCCCGGTGCGGAGTCCGGCGAGCGGCGCCATGCCGAGGTCGAAGTTCGCGAACCCATGATCGCGGCCCCATTCCATGAGGTTCGTGAACAGAAAGTCCATGACCCCCGGGGGAGCGTCCGGTGAGTGCCGCATCAGATCGATGGACAGCTCGCTGCCGGGCGCACCTGGCCACAGATTCGCAAAGGCGACGATGTGGCCGTGTTGGCGAACCAGGGCACACGGAAACTGGCGCACGTAGCCGTCCTCGAAGTGGCCTAATGAAAAACCCTTCTCACGGGAATGCTTATCCTCGAGCCAGAGGTCGGAAATAGCCCGAAGTTCGGGCAGGAGCGTCGGCACCGCGGCCGTCTCCACGACCTCGAAGGTGCAGCCATCCTTTTCGAGCTTGTTCCGTACGTGGCGCATCTTCTTTCGGGCGGGACCTTCGAGCGAGAATCGCTCCAGCGGCACCGTCCCCTCCTCGCCGATTCTGAGCACCGTGAGGCCGAGCTCAAGAAACAGGTTGAGGTCTTCCTCGCCGACCTCGTAGAACACCGTCCAGCCGCCGTGGCGGTCGCACAGAGCGTGAAAGCTCCAGACAAGGTCGACGTGCTCCTCCTCGGGCCCGATCGGCTCACCCATCGCGACCCAGCTCCGTCCACTGACGGCGTACATGATCATTGCCCGGCCACTGGCAGAGAAAAGGAAGTGCTTGTCCCCGAGCAGGGCGAGGTTGGCGGAGGCGTGCGGGCTCGTTGACACGATGGCGCGCACCCGATCGAGGTCGTCGGCGGACGCCTCGCGCTGCCGCGGCCTGGCCGGGCCGAACAGGCGCGCGATCCCGAATGCCAGCAGTCCCATTGCCACCCCGATGCCACCGCGCAGGAACCGGGATGCGTCTCCGTCAAGGGTGAACTGCCACCACAGCTCGGCCGAGTAGTCGACGTGGCGATAGGCGAAAAACCCGATCCAGAAGGCGCCCACAAGAACCATCGCCACCGCGGCAAGCCAGTTTGTCGACAGCGGCTCGCTGAGCAGCGGAGTCTTGCGGTAAAAGAAGCGACGGGTCGGGGCGAGAACAGCCATCATCGCCGCCAGCACCACCGCCTCCTCGTAGTCGGCCCCCTTGAGGATGGAAAAAGCAGCACCCAAACCGAGCACGGCCAGGGTCAGATAGTAAGCGCTCTCCAGCCTCCTCCGAAGGCCCCACGCCAGGAGAAGCAGCAGCACCCCCGCGACGCTTGCCAGAAAGTGTGAGAGCTCGAGCGCGGGGAGGGGAAGCATGTCACCGAGCCAGCGGAGGCGGCCTGTGACCGCCGGTGTGGCGCCGGAAACCAGCAGTACTGCGCCGCCGAGAAACGTCGTCAGGGCGAGCAGGTGCGGCGCGACCAGAGAAAGCCCGGTGCCGATTGCTCTGGACGCGGTCGTGACCTGCTGCCGTCGCTGTGCCAGCTCGTAGGCGAGCAAAACCCCGGCCGCGACCACGAGCGGGAAAAGGTAGTAGATCACGCGGTAGGCGACAAGCGGACCGAGGAGGTCCGACGCATCGACGCCGACGGGCAGCAGTGCGATGACCACCGTCTCGAAGACACCGAAACCCCCAGGAATCTGGCTCATCAGGCCGAGAATCTGGGCGAGCAGGAAGGCCGCCAAGAAGTGCGGAAACCCGACGCCGGCCTCGCGAGGCAGCAGCACCCACAGAACGCTCGCCGACACCGTCCAGTCCGCCGAGGATATGGCGAGCTGGAGGAGCGCAAGACGGAAGGGCGGAGGCTCGAGATCCCAGCGGGCGATGCGGATCGGCTTGCGAATCCACAGACAGGAGGCCAGGTAGGCCAGCACCAGCGCCAGAAACAGAATGCCCAGGGGCCGTAGAGAGGTCAGAGGGACGTGCAACGCGGTCGGGACGGAGCCGCCGCCGATCGTGAATGCGATGCCTCCGACGGTGAGCAGACCCAACCAGAAGGTGAGGCCGTTGAACGCCACGACCGTTGCCACCTCGACCGCCGACAGGCCCCACGCCGAGTACAGGCGAAATCGGATCGGCGCCCCGCTGACCATGGTCAGGCCGACGTTCTGGCTGACCGCATAGCCGAGGAAGGACGCCAGCGCCGAGCGCCGATACCCCAACGGCTGGCTCATGTAATACAGGGACAGGGCATCGTACCCGGTGAGCACGAAATAGCTGAGCAACGTCAGCCCGACCGCGGCCATGAGCGATGCCAGCGGAATCGCCTCGATCTGCCCCAGAACGTCGCGCAGATGGAGGTGGGCGAACTGACGATGGAGCACCCACAAGGCGAGCACGAACACCGCCAGACCGAGGAACGGGGCGAGCTTGCGCAGGCGCAAACTCACACCTTGCATCCTGATTTCTCGGCTAACATCGCCAATGTCTCCCCTCTTCGGAAGGTGTCTGCGAACCCCATTATCAGCGGCGATGGGGGACCTTGGAAATCATACTCGACGCCGGGGGAGACGGCAGGCGCCAGGAGGTCCCCTTCCGGGGGTGGGCAGTCCACTCGCGACTTTGGCATTATGCTGTTCGACAAGGCCGAGCTGGGGTCAACCCAGCGAAACGAGGCAGGAGGAGCCGATGGGAACTGCCAAGCAACTGATCTGTAGCGTCTGCGGTAGGGCAATGGGCCCGGACGATGGCCTCCCATCAGATCTGGTGCGGGACTCGGTCGCGGACCTCATCCGGCACGACCATCCGGAGTGGCAGCCGGGCGGCATGGTGTGTGCCGACGACCTCCACCGCTATCGGATGGAGCTGGTGGAGGACATGCTCGCCGCCGAACGCGGCGAGCTGTCCGAGCTCGATGCCGAGGTCATGGCGGCGCTGAAGCAGCAGGAGCTGCTCACAGCGGACGTCAACAGGGAGTTCGATGAGCGCGTCACGGCGGGCCAGTGGGTCGCGGACCGGGTCGCCCGGTTTGGCGGCAGCTGGGCCTTTATCCTCGGCTTTGGTGCTGTCCTGGCGGTGTGGATCATCGTGAACTCGACGGCGCTCCTCGCCGGCCACTTCGACCCTTACCCCTACATTCTTCTCAACCTGGTGCTCTCCTGTCTGGCCGCGATCCAGGCTCCGGTCATCATGATGAGCCAGAACCGGCAGGAGGCGAAGGACCGTCTGCGCTCCGAGCATGAGTACCGAGTCAACCTCAAGGCCGAGCTCGAAGTGCGCCTTCTCGGTGCCCGCTTCGACCTCCTCCTGGGCCGGCAATGGCGGAACCTGATGGAGATCCAGCAGGTCCAGATGGACCTCCTGGAAGAAATCGCGACCCACCGTCATGCTGTCGAGCCGACCACCGTCACCTCCGGTGACGCCGCTTCCGATGCTCCGGGGACTCCCACCTGACCATCACCCTGACCGATTGAACGATTACAGGTATGGCGATGCGAGCCGGGCCACGCCGTCCCGAAGCCTGGCTGCGAGCGGGCGATCATGCAGCTCCTGCAAGGTGACGGCGTGGGCGCCGGCGATCCTCGCTGTGACGAGCTCGCGGAGGGATCGTGCCAGCTCCCCGTCGTAACACTCGACGTTGAACTCGAAGTTGAGCTGCAAGCTGCGGGGATCCCAGTTGCCGGACCCCAGCAGGGCCCAGACGTTGTCGACCAGCATGAGCTTGGTGTGATCGAAGGGGGCCTGGGAGAGCCAGATCCGGCAGCCGTGCTCCAGCAGCGACGGCCACACGGTCGTCGACGCCCAGGCGACGAGACTCAGGTTGTTCTCGCTGGGCAGCACGATGTCGACCGCAACGCCGCGCATGGCGGCGACGTTGAGCGCGGTGAGCAGGGCGTCGTCGGGAAGGAAGTACGGGCTGACCACGACCAGCGACGATGTGGCGCAGCTCACGGCGCCCAGGAGGATCATGCGCAGCTTGTCGAAGTCGTCGTCCGGTCCGTCGACGATCCCCCGCGCCCACACCGGGCCGGCCTCGGGCGTGTTCGCGAACCACCGCGCTCTTTCGAGGGTTTTACCGGTGCAATAGCTCCAGTCGTCGACGAAGACCTCCTGCAGATGGGCGACGATTGGACCTTGAAGCTGGAAATGCAGGTCGATCAGGCGGTGGCGGGGAGTCGCGTCGGCCAGCGCCCCCTCGCGGATGTTCATGCCGCCGGTGAAGCCGACCGTACCGTCGGCCACCAGGATCTTGCGGTGATTCCGGAGGTTCGAGTAGCGAAATCGCCATGGCAGGGCCGTCGGCATGAACTTCGCGACCTGAATCCCACGCCGGCGCAGGGCTCGGACCATGGAAGGCCAGCTGTACCTGCTGCCGACGTCATCGATGATCACCCGCACCTCGATCCGGCGGGCTACCGCCCGGCCGAGCGCCTCGAGGAACATCGCCCCGGCTCGATCGTTGTCGAAGATGTAGGTGCTGAGCCCGACGGACTGCTCGGCGCGGTCGATCGCACCGATCATGGCCGCGAAGGCCTCGTCGCCGGTCGGTAGGGGCGTCACGAGGTTGCCCCGAAGCAGCGGCCGCCGGGTGACCTCGGACGCCAGACGGGCGAGGTCGTGAAGATCTCCGACCTCAGTCCAGCGTGGCGAATCGCCGGTTTCGACTGTAGAGTCCACCGATTCGCCGACGGGATCGGTGGTTGCTGCAACGGGGCGTCGTGACCTGGCACGGCGGCGGACACGGTTGACGCCGAACACGGCATACAACAGGGAACCGACAAGCGGCGTCAAACAGATAATCCCGACCCAGCCGATTGCCGCTCGCGGATCTCGTTTGAAGAGCACCACGTGCACGGACGCCATGCACGCGACGACGATATGGAGGACCACAACCAGATGGGGCCAGAGCTGAATGAAGGGATCGTGCACGCGTCTCCCCTGTATGATCGGACCAGCTTGTGGCCTGAAGGTAGCACAGTCCGGACACGCCAAAGCGGATAACGGGCGTGACGCTCCGTGCACTCTCGAGAGGGGTGGTGCAGAGTGTTGGTGCCGTTGCACACTGCACCTTGACCGCGCTCGATATCTGTCGTCGAGGGCGAGTGCTGCGCGATCGGACCGGGTCAGGCGATCGCTCGGGCGATGAGAAACGCTGCGCCCGCGGCCAGGGCGCCGACCAGTGCCGTCTGCCAGGCGCTGCGGAGAGGGCGGGCGGTGGTGAACCGGCCCTTGACGTAGCCGAAGGCGAGCAGCGCGGCCAGAGTCACGACCACGGACGCCGCGAGCGCGGAGCGCATGTGGCCGAGCAGCAGATAGGGGGAGAGTGGAATCAGGCCGCCGGCAACATAGGACAGTGCGATTGTGAGGGCGCTGGCGCGCGCCCGCCCCGGGTCCGGCTCCTCGAGCCCGAGCTCGAAGCGCATCATGAAGTCGACCCAGCGTTGTGGGTTCGCACGCAAGCCGACGACGACTTGCGCGCTCTGGTCGTCGTCGAGCCCGTAGGAGCGCAGAATCTCGACGACCTCGGCGGCCTCGACCTCCGGTACCTCCTCGACCTCTTGCCGTTCCCGCTCGTGTTCGGCGCGGAAATGCTCGGCGTCGGTCCGCGCCGCCAGGTAGCCTCCGAGACCCATGGCGATGGAGCCCGCCGCGATCTCCGCCATCCCTGCCGTCACCACCAGCGAGGTGGAGCTCACCGCCCCCGACAGGCCGGCGGCCAGCGCGAACGGCACCGTCAGGCCGTCGGACATCCCGATGACGACGTCGCGCACCGTCTCGGATGCCGTGAAGTGATGCTCCCGATGAGAAATCAACGCCATACCCTACCTCCTCGACTCCATCTCACGAGCCGTTACCAGGGTCGGCTCTACTTTCGCGTTCAGGTTGTACGAGACGGCGGTGCGTCGGTACACACGGCCGTCCCACTGCATGTTATCCAATCATGGCAGCGACCACAGCCAGTCGGAAGGCCGCATGATTCTGCGTACAGCGGAGATGTTGCAGTTCCCCGCGGACCAGGCCTATACCATCATCGTCGGAATGGCCCAGGCCGGCGGGTTTCGTGCTGAGGTCATTCTGAGGTGCATCGCGGCCAACCTGCGTCGTTCTCTGTCGGGGGGTGGTGCCGCGGGCGATACCAGGATCCCGGCCCTTTCTCCGTCCAGCCCGATCGCGTCCTGAAGCCTCCGCGGCAACTGACGCGATCCCTCCTTGTCAGCTCGTGAAGCTGTGGCAGGCGGTACACGGACCGTCTCCGGGATAGTGGTCCTTCTTGTCGTCGTGGCAGGTCTCGCAGAGAGATCGGTCAGTCACCTTCCAGGTGTGGGGTTGGTGGCAGTCGGTGCAGTCGGCGTCCGGGTGACCGCCCTTGGTGTGCAGGCCCGTGAGGTCGTCATGGCAGATCGTGCAGTCCACCACGGGCTTGACCTCCTGCTCCTGCAGGTGGCAGGTGTCGCAGCCGAGGTCTATCATCGGCGCCTGCGGGTTGATCTGGTGGCAGGCGGCGCAGGTCTCGGGAGGCCGGAAGCCTGCCGAGTGGCAGCGGTTGCACAGCATGGTGGCATGTTTGCCGGCAAGCGTCCACGGATGCCAGCCTTGCGAACTGGCCGGCATGACGGTCCCCAACGGGGCAAGCGGTCCACGCTGCGGCATCGTGTGGCAGGCGGTGCACTCGCGGGTCAGGACCTTGCCCCGGTCGGTCACGTGCCGGCCGTCGTGGCAGCGGAAGCAGCCCGGCCAGTTGCGGTGCCCGAGGTTGTCGGCGTAAGTCGTCCAGCTGACATTCATTGCGGGAAAGACGCTACGGTCGTAGAGTTCGACGGCTACGTTGACCGCTGCCTCGATGGCCGCCGCCTCGCGTTTGGCAAGATCCGGATAGCCTTTTGTATAGAAGGACGTGATCTCGCTTCGCAGCCCGCTGTGGGCGGCTACGCGGTCGGGGTAGTCGCGCACGATGGCGTCGACGGCAGTTTTCTTGATCCAAGGCAGCGAGGCGTCCATGAACCGTGAGGCCAGCGCCTCGTCCACCCCGGGCCCGGGCGCCGGATAGATGTGGGTCGGGCGGTTGTGGCACGCGATGCAATCCTCCTGGTGGCGGGGCAGAGCGGCAAGCTCCTCGGCCGACAGCGAGCTGTCCTGGGCAGTGAAGATCTCTTCGCTGCCGTCGTCGTGGGTCACCTTGACCCACGGTATGTGCTGTTGTTTGGCATCGGTAGCCGCGTAGGTCACGGTATTGTCGATGACCATGTGCCAGTGGATCCCGGCCTTCCGGCCAAGCCTGGGATCGCCACCCCCGGTCTTGAGGAGCAGGCTGATCTGCTCCGCTGTGTTGCTCTCGTCATAGTGAAAATGGGGAATCTGCATCAGCTGCGCGCCGAAAAACTTGTTCGGCCAGTGGCATTCCTCACAGGTCGCCCGTGCCGGCCGCAGGTTGGTGATCGGAATCGGGATCGGTCGCGGGTACGTATCGAAGATGGTCGCGACCACCTGCCGCGCCCCGGACAGCTTCGACTTGACGTACCACGAGGCGCCCGAACCGATGTGGCAGTCGACGCAGCGCACCCGCGCGTGCGGCGACACGAGGTAGGCGGTGTACTCGGGCTCCATCACGACGTGGCAGATCCTTCCGCAGAAGGTCACACTTTCGGTGAAGATGAAGGCGTTGTACGCCACGGAGCCGAGCAGGATCAAACCAAGAGAGCCGCCTACTATGGCGTAGGCAAAGCGCCGGCGTTGGTCCGGCTGGTTGAGGTCGAGATGGGGGTAGGGCGGCTCTTCAGGCACGCCCTCCCTACGGCGCCGCAGGCTCTCGCGCCGCATCCCGTAGAGGAAGACAATGACGCCAACGGACAAGAAGGCCGGGAACACCAAGTAGGTCACGATGCCCAGATAGGGGCTCGAAGCGGCACTACTGAACTCGAGAATGAGGGCGAACACAACCAGCAGCGCGGTGGCCGCCACCATGATGCCGCCAAAGTAGCTGACCGAGTTGCGGTAGAGAGCCCGC
The DNA here is from genome assembly GCA_964423595.1 of uncultured Thermoanaerobaculia bacterium. GTDB lineage: Bacteria > Acidobacteriota > Thermoanaerobaculia > Thermoanaerobaculales > Sulfomarinibacteraceae > Sulfomarinibacter. The sequence goes on from CAYRFI010000003.1 coordinate 17,058, forward strand.
GTCGTGTTCCGCTTCGCCATGATCGGTCCCCCTTCACGCAGCCTTTTCTCGCGCCGATCGTTCCGGGTCCGCCCCCTCGGGACCGCGGTTGGAAGCCGGCCGCCAACCCGCTCACAGCTATCAACGATGGTCCGCCCGATCCCGGGGCACCACTATGTTCACAACCCGACGAGTCGGCTGTCGCAGTATACGCTGCGGGAATGAGAATGCGGATGCGCATTCTGCGGTTTGATTTGAGGTTGGGACAACTCAAGACAAGGTTCCGGACGGTTGCGGAGTGGCTTTCCTTTCCCGGCCTCGATACGCGTTCTTGCCCTTAGGGTGGAAGATGGTGAAATCCGCGTCCGGCCGATCGGCATGATGAGCTTGACCGATCAGGGCGAGGACGACGCCAATTCAAGAAAGACACCCTCAGCATCCGTGCCACATCGAGCCAGGATCCAAGATCCCAAGATAGGCGAGCTCCGCGAAAATCCCGAGAATGCGACAAGCTCCGAAGGAAGGCGACGATTCGGTTGAAGCTCCACGAAACCAGGGATGAAGAGATCTTAGGATCTGGCACCGTTGACGTGTCGGACTTTCTTGCCGCGAAGTCGTCGAACGACCGCTCCATTCTTCAGACTCTGGTGGTAAGGTATCGGGGTGATTCCTGGCGGGCATGAGTGGATGCCTTCGACGCGACGACACGTTGCGGCGGCCCGGCGGGGCGGCACGACCGCGGCGGAAGGCGATGAAACGGGGGACCTCGGCTGGGATGAGTTCGTGACGGTACCGTCCCTGCAAAATTCCATGCGGGGGCTCCCGTGAAGCGGCACTCCCGCCTGATTCTCGACTCGCTGGTGCTCGGTGTGGTGGGCGCCCTGGCTGCCAGCCTGTTCCTGCACCTCCTGCGCCTGGCCCAGGGGTTGTTCCTCGGCGGCATCGCCGGCTATCAGGCGCCGGTGCTGCCGACCGAGGGCGGGACGTTGCAGCAGGTGATCGGCAGCCCTGGCCTGTGGCTGATCCCCCTCGCCACCACCCTCGGTGGACTGGTGTCCGGGGTGCTCGTGTTCAGTATCGCCCCCGAGGCCGAGGGGCACGGCACCGATACGGCGGTCAAGGCGTACCATCGTGCGGGTGGGTTCATCCGTGCCCGCGTCGCTCCCATCAAGGCAGTAGCCTCGGCAATCACCATCGGCTCCGGCGGCTCCGCGGGACGCGAGGGCCCAACGGCGCTGTTCAGCGCTGCCTGCGGCTCTGTCTACGCCTCGCTCGGGCACCGCACTGACGCGGATCGCAGACTGTTGGTGCTGGTGGGCATGGCGGCCGGTCTGTCGGCGATCTTTCGGTCTCCGATCGGCACCGCGATCTTCGCCATCGAGGTGCTGTACAGCGAGATGGAGTTCGAGGCGGCGGCCCTGATCTACACAATGCTCGGCGCGGTCACGGCCTACGCGGTGGCGGGGCTGTTCGTGGGCTGGGGCCCCCTCTTCCGGGTGCCCGATGTGCTCTCCCTCCCCGGTGCGGTCGACTACGCCTGGTACCTCGTTCTGGGCATCATTGCGGGCCTGGTCGCCGCTGTGCTGCCGGTGGTGTTCTACGGCGCCCGCGACCTGTTCAGGAAGCTACCGGTGCCGCCGCACTTCAAGCCCGCCATTGGTGGGCTGGGGGTGGGGCTGCTGGCGATCGCGCTCCCCCAGGTCCTTGGCGGAGGGTACGGCTGGATCCAGCTGGCCATCAATGGCAAGCTGGCGGCTTCGCTTCTCCTGGCGCTGGTGGCCGCCAAGCTCATAGCGTTCACGCTCACGGTATCGAGCGGTGGTTCGGGCGGAGTATTCGCGCCAACACTTTTCGTCGGCGCGATGCTGGGTGGTTTCCTGGCCGACGTCTTCCACATGCCGGCGGCGCCGTTCGTCATCGTCGGTATGGGGGCTGTGTTTGCGGGCGCCGCACAGGTACCCATCGCCACCCTGCTCATGGTGGCGGAGATGACCGGCGGCTTCGCCCTGCTGGTGCCGGCCGCCCTGTCCATCATGGTCAGCTACCTTTTCCAACGCCAGCTCAGCGCCCGCTGGAGGTATAGCAGCCTGTACGAGGCGCAGGTGCTCGCGCCGGTTTACTCCCCGGCGCACCACGTGGATCACATCCGGGATACCCTCCGACTGCTCGGGGACCACCCCGTACTCCGGCCCGAGACCGTGGGCCACCTGGATCTGCCATCCCTTCTCGACTCCGGCATCCCGGTTGAGCTCGGCGAGGGCCACCAGCTCGCGCTGGTCACGCTGGAGGAGGGCAGCCCCTGCATCGGGATGCCGATCCGCGACGGCTGCCCCACTGCCGATGGGAACGATCTCGAGATGGTAATGGTCGTGCGGGAGCATCAGCTATTGCCGGGCACCTCGAGGTCGCCGTTGCAGGCGGGAGACCGGCTGCTGCTCATCGCCTCACCTGAAGCTCGTCGCCGGCTCGACGCCCTCGGCAGGCCGCCGGAAGAGCGGTCCCATGTTGAGTGACGATTTCTTGCCGGCTGCACGGGCGGGGCCTGTGCTCGTGCCTGGCCAGGAAATGATGCAGCCGATCGAGAGGTGGTGAGATGGCGGTGATCTTCCTCTCGCGGGGAACCATGTCGGGGGTGCGGAAGCTGGTGGGACGCCTGCAACACGAGTCGACGTTGCGCTTCGTCTCCCGCGAGGACCTGGTCGAGGTGGTGAACCGTCACGGCGGGCTCGCGACCCGAGTCATGGAAGAAATCACCACGGCCGATCGGGCCTACGAGCATTTTAGTCAGCTGCGGCGGGCGTACCTCGTGCTCATGCGCCAGGCGTTGTTGGAGGAGCTCACCGGTGACGGGGTCGTCTACCACGGCTATTCCGGGCATCTTCTCCTGCCGCGGATGCCGCACTTCGTGCGGGTGCGGATCGATGCTCCGATCGCAATCCGTCTGTCGCTGACCATGGAACGGCTGGGGTGCGACGAGGAGGAGGCACGAAACTACATCCGTGACGAGGACGGACGGCGCGTGCGCTGGGCGCGATTCATGTATGGCCAGGACATCAGCAACCCGCACCTGTACGACATCGTGCTGAACCTGCGGTGGATGACGCTGGACGCCGTATGCCGCCTCCTGATGAACGTCATGGCTGACCCGGAGTACCGCTGCGGGGATGATGCTCGACGACAGGTGGAGAGGCTCCGCCTCGCCACCGACGTGGAGGCGGCACTGGTCGCCGACCCGCGCACCCACGATCTCGAGGTGAGTGCCGAGGTCTCGGACGACGTCGTGACCCTCGTCGGGCCCTACCTGGAACGCGCCGCCCTGGGCACGGCGCTGGAGATTGCCGGAGCGGCCGCGGCGGGCAGACGCATCGACTACCGACCCGGGTACGCTTCGTACCTGAGCATGACGTCGTGAGAGGACCGCCCGTGCGCGGCTGAGACCCGCAGTGGGCGGATTCAGTGGGCCCGCACGGCGCCGCGGGAAGAGGGGAGTCACCATGGCCGAGAGCACCTTCCAAGCCAACCTGGAGTCCGATGTTTCCGCCATCCGCTCGCTGCTCGATCGCGCGTTGAGCCTGCAGGAGACGGAGACCGAGCTGGAGCGCGCCATCCACGACCTGGAGCGCGAGCGCACAACCACCAGCTCGGGGTTGCTGGAGCACGCCGCCGCCACGTCGGAGTATTCGCGGCAGCAGACTGACATGGCCACGGAGCGCACAGCGCTGACCCGCGAGCAGACGCGCCTGTCCACCCGGGGCACCGAGCTTTCCGGCATCCGCACCGACCTCTCCCGAGAACGTTCGAGCCTCGCCGGCCAGCGCACCGACATGTCCGTGCAACGCACCGACATGGCGCGCGCCAGGACCAACCTCTCCGGACAGCGCACCGACATGGCGCACACGCGAACCGGGCTGTCCGAGCGTCGGACCGTCCTCGCTGAGGACCGTAATCACCTCGCCGCCACCAGGACCCTGCTGTCGCGGATGCGCACCGAGCTCGCCCGCGGGCGGACCGCGCTCGCCCTCATCCGCACCGGCCTCGCCTTCCTGACCCTGGGCATTGCGCTCTTTCGGCTGTTCGGTCCATCGCTGTGGTCTTTGTTCGACGCCGGGCTGGTCCTGGTGAGCCTGGTCGTCACTTCGGTCGGGGTCCGCAGCTACCGGAGGATGATGCGCGCCACCGCCGATCTCGAGCAGCGCCTCGATCCGGCGGGCTGACGGGGGAGAGAGGATGATGACCGAAAGGGAAGAGACCAGGTAGACGAAGCGCAAGTACCCGCTGGACTTGTCGTGAATTGGGCGACGCAATCGCAGTTGCACTGCGTCGAAAGGCACGATTTGCGACAATCGCGGCGGGACGCCGGGATTTGCCGTTCGCAGTAGACACCCGGTGAGAAGTGTGAGTTAACCTACGAGCAGCGAATCACGACCTTGCCGAATTGCTCGTTCGCCTATAGCCGCGCGTAGTACGCCTGGGGCGCCTCGCTGGACTGATACACGTTGTCGATCAGCTGTGGTCGCAGCGGACGGTGCCGTGGCCGATGCTGTCGGTAAAGGCCTGATTTCAAATGACATCTCACAGCAACATACGAACAAAACGACCAGTTGTGTGCGTCAAGTTCTGCAAAAACGCGTGGCCGCTCGGCCGCTCACGGTGAGTCCGCGCCCACAACCAGCAAACGCAAAACGGCCGCCGGAAGGCGGCCGTGCGTTTGCTGGTTGCGGGGGCAGGATTTGAACCTGCGACCTTTGGGTTATGAGCCCAACGAGCTACCGGACTGCTCCACCCCGCGTCAATCAGGGAGGGTGAGTATAGGAGTCGGGGCAGGGGCTGTCAAGGTGACCGGTTCGGGTGGTGGGGTGGGTGTGGTCAGCAATATCACGGTGTCGCCGGGGCGCACCCAACCCAGCTCGCGGCGGGCCAGAGACTCGACCGCGGCGGGGTCGGTGCGGATCGCCTCGAGGGTTTCGTCGAGCTCGGCGACGCTTTCCTCGAGCTCGATGGCACGTTGTATGAGGCGTTCCCGTTCTTCTTCGGCGTCGGTCAGCTCACCGAAACCGTGGCTGACGATCGACGAAAACACGCCCAGCGCCGCCAACGCCGCAAGGGCGAGCAGGATCAGCGTGACGCGTCTCATCCTCTCCCACGAGCGAGGGCGGCGATGCCGCGGTAATGCGCGACATCCTCGAGCTCCTCCTCGATGCGGAGGAGGCGGTTGTACTTGGCGATGCGGTCGGTTCGGCAGGCTGATCCGGTCTTGATCTGGCCGGTGTTGAGCCCCACCGCGAGGTCCGCGATCGTCGTGTCTTCGGTCTCCCCCGAGCGGTGCGAAATCACCGCAGTCCAGCCAGCCCTGTGGGCGATGTTGACGGCGTCGAGGGTTTCGGACACGGTGCCGATTTGATTCAGCTTGATCAACACCGAGTTGGCGATACCCTTTTCGATTCC
>CAYRFI010000003.1:22491-87853 GCA_964423595.1 uncultured Thermoanaerobaculia bacterium
TGATCTCGGGGTTGGTGACGAAAATGTCGTCTCCGACAAGCTGGATGCGGTCACCGAGCGTTTCCGCGAGTTTTTTCCAGCCGTCCCAGTCGCTCTCGGCAAGTGCATCTTCTATCGAAACGATGGGGAAGTCGTCCACCAGCGAGACATAGACCTCGATCATGTCCTCCGAAGAGAGTCCCTCGCGGCCCTCGCCGGTGAGGTTGTAGGTGCCGTCCGAGAAAAACTCGGAGGCCGCGGGGTCCATCGCCAAAGCCACCTGGTCACCGGGTGAGTAGCCCGCCAGGTCGATGGCCTCCATAATGAGCTCGCACGCCGCACGATTGGACTGGAGGTCGGGAGCAAAACCACCCTCGTCGCCGACCGCGGTCGACAGTCCGCGTTTCTTGAGGACCTTTTTGAGAGTGTGGAAGACCTCTACTCCGGCGCGGAGCCCCTCGGAGAAGGTGGCAAAGCCCACCGGCATCACCATGAACTCCTGGAAGTCGACCGAGTTGTCGGCGTGGGCGCCACCGTTGACAATGTTCATCATCGGCACCGGCAGCTCCCGTGCGCCGCAGCCGCCCAGATACTGGTACAGCGGGAGACCGCTGGCGTCCGCCGCAGCGTGAACGGTGGCGAGCGACACTGCGAGAATGGCGTTGGCGCCCATCGACGATTTGTTTTCGGTGCCGTCGACATCGATGAGACTCTGATCGACGCCGAGCTGGTCGCGGGCGTCGAAGTCCTCGACCGCTTCGGCGAGTGGGCCATTGACGTGCTCGACCGCGCGCAGGGCTCCCTTGCCTCCAAAGCGGTCAGGGTCGCCGTCGCGCAGCTCGAGGGCCTCGCGGGAACCGGTCGACGCGCCGGAGGGCGCGATGGCGCGGCCGACGGCGCCGCCCGAAAGGACGACCTCGGCCTCGACCGTGGGATTGCCGCGGGAATCGAGCACCTCACGGCCGCATACGAATTCGATATCGAACATGACTACAACCTCCGTTGAAAGAAGAACTGTCGTACCAGATGCATGAGGTGTCGCTGCTCGTCGGACGAATGCCCCTCTGCGTAGAGACGGATTTTCGGTTCAGTGCCGCTGACCCGAACCATGACCCAGCTTCCGCCCTCGAAGATCAGCTTGAGACCGTCCCTTCGGTCCACGTCCGTGACCTTGAGTCCGTTGATTTCAGTCCAGGCCTGGCCAAGCCGCTGTTCATAGATTTCGCGGGTGCGCTCGGTGAGCGGAATCTGAGTACGGCGGAAGGAAAAGGTACCGACCCTCGCAGTCAGCGCGTGGGCGAGCTCGGCCATGCTCTTTCCTTCAATCGCGACCATTTCCGCAGCCAACAGGCAGGCGAGGACACCATCACGCTCGGGAAGGTGCCGCGACCACGCCAGTCCCGCACTTTCTTCTCCGGCGTATTCGAGGGTACCGTCGACGAGCAGGGGACCGAAGTTTCTGAATCCGACCCCAGCCTCGACCAGTTCGAGATTGTGGTCACGGGCGACCGCATTGATCAGACCCGACGTCGCAACCGAATAACCGACGCCGCCCTTCAGGTTGCGTCGTCGTGCCAGATAATCGAGGATTACCGCCAGTGCGGTGCTCGAGTCGCACATGCGTGCGCCCTGATCGAGGATCCCAAAGCGGTCACCGTCGCCGTCGGTAGAAAGACCGAGGTCCCCACCCGCGCGACGCATCACGTCGCGCAATCGTGAAAGGTTCTCTGAGGTGCAATCGGGTGCATAACCTCCGAAGTATGGATCGCGGGTGTTGTGAATGACGTCGGTCTCGACCTCGTTTTCGAGCAGAATATGGTCGAGGTACTCACGGGCGCTGCCGAAGAGCGGATCGACGATCAGCTTGATATTCGAAGAGCGGATCGCCTCCCAGTCGATGAGATTCTGGAGGCGGTCGAGGTAAACGGGCTTCGGATCGTGCTCGCCGATCAGGTCGGGGCGGGGCAGGAAGGTGTCATCGTAATCTTGCTCGAGCATGTCGAAGCGCTTCTCGACGCGGTCGGTGAACTCCTGCGAAGCGAGGATTCCATCGGCGGTGTAGACCTTGAGGCCGTTGTACTCAGGGGGGTTATGGCTCCCGGTGAATGTGATACCGGCGGCCGCCTTTCGCTCGATCACCCATGATGCGACTACCGGCGAGGGCACGTCACGGGGCGTCCGCTCGGCTTCAATGCCGTTGGAAGCAATGAGCTGGGCGGCGGTCGTGGCAAATTTTTCCGACAACATTCGGGTGTCGAAACCGACGACGATCCGTTCGACCGGAGTCTTTTCCTCGCGCAGCGTCTCGAGGATCGCCTGCACGACCATCCGAACTCGCCGAAAGGTCAGTTCGCGGCCGATAATGCCGCGCCATCCCGAGGTTCCGAAGCGCACCATGTTGCAATTCTACACCGAGCACCTGCGGCGGCTCGGTGTAGAATTGCTGCGTGTTCATTCATCGGGAGGACGACCCGGCCGGCAGCTACTTGATTCCACAGGTTTCCCACGCCTGGCTCGCGTGGCAGGTGGCGGAACACTGGGGGAACAGATCCTTTGCTCGGCCGGCTCCTCGCGCCGAGACCCTGGCCGCGGTGCTGTTGCACGACGGTGGCTGGACCGACTTCGACGCTTCTCCGACCCTTGACGGCAGTGGGCGCCCGCGGACCTTTGATGCCATGCCGGTGGTCGACCACCTCTCGATCTGGCGGCGGAGCGTCCTGCGATGTGCTCAGTACAATCGCTACGCCGGTCTGCTGGTGGCGGCTCACTTCGGCGCCATGGCGGAACGCAAGCTGGCCGATCTCCTCGATCGCGATGACACCGGGGGTGCGAGGACAGCGCAGAGCTTTGGTGCTGAGATGGATCGACTCGAGCGATCGTGGCGTGAGGAGCTCGGAACCGATGCCCGATACCAGCCTTATCTGGAGGGACCGGGACGCCAGGTGAATTCGCGGCTGCTGGACACCTGCGACCGGATTTCGGTCTATCTCTGCGCTTCGCTTCCCGCGCCGTTTGAAGTGTGGGCCCAGAATGCGGCCGGTGATACCGAGGTGATCAGCTTCGAGATTGTGGACGACACAACCTGGCGGGTGCAGCCGTGGCCGCTCGAGGGTGAGAGGCTGACCCTCCAGTGCGAGGGGCGCCGGATTCAGTCCACCAGCTTTGCCTCGCAGGAGGATTTTCAGGAAACAATGTCGCGCGCGCCGACGGCACGACTGGTCTTCACCCTGCTGCGGTCTTCGGCGGTCGGTTGACTTTCGCTCACCCGAGCCTACAATATGCGCTTGCCATTGATGCTCCGCAGTAGCTCAACGGTAGAGCGGGTGGCTGTTAACCACTAGGTTGGGGGTTCAAATCCCTCCTGCGGAGCCAAAGAAAAGATATCAACGGGGCGTAAGCCCCGTTTTTCTTTTCTCCGATCCCGATCCCGAAATGGTGCAGGAGAAAAAGTTCAGGCGAGGATCTGTCGATACAAAGCTTCAAGCTTGTCAATCTTCTTCTCTGCTGAAAAATCCTCGACCACCCTTCGCCTCGCCGCTGCCCCGAGTCTCCTTCGGAGATCGGGATCTCCAATCAGCCGCGTCAGGGCTCCAGCGATGGCGTCGGGGTCACGCGGTGGCACCAGCAGACCAACCTCGCCGTCGACCACCAGCTCCCGGTTGCCGCCGCAATCGGTTGCAACCACAGCCCGTTGCATCGCCATCGCCTCGCGGATGGTACCGGTGATTCCGGTGCCGGCCCAGGAGGCATCCACCACCATGTCGCAGGCTGCGAGCACCTCGGGCATGTCCTTGCGATCGGGCAATGTTACGACCCGGCCGACGACGCCGGCTTCGCGCGCTGCCCGATCGACCTTCGCCCTTTCGGGCTCCGTTTCACACCCTACGAGGAGGAGACGCGCGCTGGGAGATCGATGGGCGACGAGGCCGAAGGCCGTCACGAGATCGGACCATCCCTTCCAGTCCCGTACCGACACCTGACCGACCACAAGGTGGTCGGGATCGATCCCGAGCTCGTACCGCAGAGACTTCCCATCGGCGTGCCCGGGGTCGAAAATGCCGGGATCGGTGCCGCTGCAAATTGTGTGGACATGGTCAGGGCAGAGGCCGCCTGAACGAATGACGATCTCCCGAACGGCATCGGCGACGCAGACTACCGAGGCAACCCGAGGATGGCGGTACTTCCATTTGTTGAAGATATCGAGGGGAAAAGTAACGCCACGGTTGACCACTAGTCGTGGCCGGTGCCCGATCCCTACGGCCGCGACCAGGCCCACGCCGTGGGCGCGCCCTTTATGAACATGGAGGATGTCGGTCTCGTGCCCGTGCAGGTGTCTCCGCAGCCTCAAAGCGGAAGTCGGGTCCCATGAGCCCCGAAGTGGGAGATCGAGGAACGGGAGACCAGCGTCGACGCAGGCCGACTCGAGATCGCCGCCCGACCGGCTCCCGACCCACACATCATGTCCTCGGTGGGCGAGACCCCTGGCCGCCGCCAACATCTGTACAACCGACCCGGTATTCAGCCGGGTTTTGTCAATCAGGTGGAGGACGCAAAGCCTTTCCGGCACGGCTCGAGTATAGGGGCGTCCGGGCGGCAGCGATTGCCGACTATTATTTCGTCGAGAGTCCTCGACGACTCTGTGAGGTTCTTCTCCAATGCGGGTTACTGGCGGCCTTCCGGTTTCGCGCTCTGCGCTTCGCCGGGACAAGCCGGTCGCCGTGACCCACCGTCACCAGCGAGTGTCCGGTTGGCCGGCTTCCGCCCACCCTTCCTTTCCGGCCAGCGGCCACATTCGCTGCCGCCGGCGGGTTGACGTGTTACGGTTTCGAGGCGTATAACCCCAGCGCGCCGTTGTGCGCTCGAGGAGGCGACGATGTCGAAAGAGTTCAACGCATTCGCCATGGCCCAGAACCAGTTTGACGCGGTGGCCGACAAGCTGCAGCTCGACAACGGATTGAGAGAGCTCTTGCGGTGGCCGCAGCGCGAGTACCACTTCACCATCCCGGTGACGATGGATGACGGTTCGGTGAGGGTCTTCAAGGGATTTCGGGTGCAACACAACGACGCCCGGGGCCCCGCCAAAGGCGGCATCCGTTTCCACCCTCAGGAGACAGTCGACACCGTCAGAGCGCTGGCCACGTGGATGACGTGGAAGTGCGCCGTCGTCGACATTCCCCTCGGTGGCGGCAAGGGTGGAGTCATCTGCGACCCCCACGACCTCTCGTCCCGCGAACAGGAGGCCCTGTGCCGCGGTTGGGTCCGTCAGGTGGCGCGTAACGTCGGTCCGGTGCAGGACGTGCCGGCCCCCGACGTGATGACGAATCCCCAGCACATGGTGTGGATCATGGACGAATACGAGAAGCTCGCCGGCGGCCACTACCCGGGCTTCATCACCGGCAAGCCGGTCGAGCTCGGCGGCTCGCTGGGCCGGACCGAGGCTACGGGCTTCGGCGTCATATATACGGTGCGCGAGGCACTCAAGCGCTCCGAGGTCCCGATCGAGGGCGTCCGCGCCTCGATTCAAGGCTTCGGCAACGTCGCCCAGTATGCGGCCAAGCTCCTCATAGAGCTCGGCGGTGTTGTTGTGGCTGTGTCCTGCTGGGACAACGACGACCACACTGCCTACACCTTCCGCAAGACAGTGGGTATCGATATGGATTTCCTGCTCTCCATCACGGACCGTTTCGGAACCATCGATAAGGACAAGGCGGAGAAGGCCGGTTTCGACGTTCTCGAAGCCGACGCCTGGCTCGAGCAGGAAGCGGAGATTCTGATCCCGGCCGCGCTCGAGAACCAGATCTCCGGCGACAACGTCGGCCGCATCAACAAGAAGGTCAAAATCATCGCGGAGGGCGCGAACGGACCGACAACCCCCGAGGCGGATACGGTCTTGAAAGAGCGCGGCATCTTCGTCATTCCTGATTTTCTGGCCAACGCCGGCGGGGTGACCTGCTCGTACTTCGAGCAGGTGCAGTGCAATATGAACTTCTTCTGGCCCAAGCAGGAGGTGCTCGACCGGCTCGATCAGAAGATGTCCCGTGCCTTCAAGGCTGTCGCTGATCTGTCCGACGAAACCGGTGAGTACATGCGCGACGCTGCCTATATGATCGCCATCCAGCGCGTCGCGACGGCCTGCCACCTTCGCGGCTGGGCCTGACGGGCATTTCGGATTTGAGATTTCGGATTTCGAATTTGCCACCCGCCCTCCATTTGCGCGAGCGCAGTGGAGTAGACGGAAATCCGAAATCCGCAATCCGAAATTCGAAATCAGATTAGTGAGGTCGAAATTGACCGGTATCTTCCGCTTGATATACTTCCTCTCCTTGCTGGGGTGTCGTCCAATGGTAGGACATGCGGCTCTGGACCGTAGGATCGGGGTTCGAATCCCTGCACCCCAGCCACATCACTTTCCCGAACCCGGCATTCGCCGGGTTATTGAAATCGAGGGGTCAAGGTCAAGATGGCCACGATGTCGCATGACGATGACCGATCCGCCCGTGGCGGTGATGCGCACGTGATCCGAAACCGCTTCATTCGAAATCGACGGCCGGTTGCTGGCGGCAATATCGGCGTCTCTCATCGGCCAGCGTACTCCTTCGACGGTGACTCGAACGGTCGGGTCGAAAGTCCAGAACGACCAGATTTCACCCGGTTTGGCGACAAGTGAGATCTCAGCTGTAACAGCCAGGACCGTTTCGTCGGCCGCCTCGAAGATGAGGCGCTCGCCCAGCGCCATTCGGGCCAGGAGCCCGAGGTTGCCGAGATCGTGGTCGGTTCGACCCCCGAGCGCAGCGAGCACCGTCAGATTCCTGATCTCGAGCTCGTTGAAGGCATATTCCAACGCCTTGTCGAGATCGGTCCGATTCTGGTCGGGTCGATCAATAACGGAGTCTTCGCCGAGCCAGGCGCGGGTCTCGGGGCTGATGGAATCGAGATCGCCTACCACCGCAGTCGGCCTGAGGCCGAGACGCGCGAGGTGATTGGCGCCGCCGTCGGCGGCCAAAAGCAGCGCCGCCGAGCTCGCCAGGGAAACCAGTCTCGGGTGCCAGTGAAGAGGCGCGTTGGCCACCAATACTGCTCTGCCTTCAGTCACGGGCTCATCTTACAGGACGCAAATCGCTGGAGATTGCAGAGAGTAGATTGGTGGTAAACTAAACGCCGATGCACAATTCGGCTGACGGCCTATCCGGCACGGTGTACATCCCTGACACCTCGGCCCTTATCGAAAACCCGGACGCCCTCGATCGCCTTCTCACCGGTGGCAACGTAGTGGTGCTGCTCCACCAGGTGATCGAGGAGCTGGGTCGGCTGCAGGCGTCGCGTTCCAAATCGGAAGGCGTCCGCCATGCTGCCCGCCTGGTCATGCGGAAAATGCTCGAGTATCGGCGCCACCAGCTCATCCATCGCAGCGTCGAGCGCCTCTTCCAGCATCAAGCGGACCCGGAGGCGTTCCAGCGTACCCCGGCCGGCGGCATCCTTGCCTGGGAACCGGACGGGATGACCATCGAGCCCTATAGCGCCGAGTCCGGGGACAATCACATCCTCGCGAGCGCTCAGCGTATCGCCGAGGTCGCGAAGTCGAACGGCCACCCTGGGTACGAGGTGGTGGTGATTTCCGAAGATTCCAACCTTCTGCTCAAATGTGATGCGCTATCGATCACTGCCGAAAATCTGCGCTACGGCAAGGTCAGCCTGGACAACGTCGACGAGGTCTATCGTGGGGTCGTCGAAGCCGAGGTGACCGAAGAGGCGGTGCAGCAGTTTCTCGACAGCGGCGCGCCGGGTGAACGGTGGTTGCCGTTTGATGAGCTTGATCTGCGTGAGCCGGTCGAGCTCGTGTGGAACATGGGAGTTTTGCTGCATTGCGGTGAAGAGCTCCTGCTGGCCCGCGCCAACCCGGAGCTTCAGCGGGTCGAAGACCTCCGCTTCGCCCAGTACTGGGACCGCAAACGGATTACCTACAAACCGCGGCCGATCCTGGGGTTCACCCCCCGAGATCCCCAGCAGACCTTGGCCATGGAATTCCTCCTCGACCCCGATGTGCAACTGGTGGTGCTCGACGGTCCCGCCGGATCGGGCAAGACGCGGATGATGGTGGCGACCGGTCTCTACATGCTCGTCGGCCAGCCCACCTCCTGGCGGGTCGCTCCGCAGTCGCAGCCATTGACCCCCGACTACGGCTATGATCACGGCCTCCTCCTGCTGCGGCCGGAGCACGCCTCGAGCCAGTACGATCTTGGGTATCTTCCGGGGGATTACGAAAGCAAGCTCTCACCGTGGTTGGAGCCGTTCTTCCAGGCGATCCGCTCGTTGTCATTGTCAAATGAGCACGACTTCATGGACGAGCTGCGCTCGACCGATCGCCTGACCATGGTCTCCACGTCAATGTTGCGTGGGCTCGACATCGAGCGATCGATCGTGCTCGTCGATGAGCTGCAAAACGGCGACCGCCACCTCGCCAAGACTCTGATGAGCCGATTCTGCGCGACCTCCAAGGTGGCCCTGGCCGGCGCCCTCGATCCGGTCCAGATCGATAACCCCTATGTGGACTGGCGATCGAACGCACTGACCCGGATCAAGGAGGCGTACCGTGGATTCGGCTCGCAGGTCGCCCAGGTCCGGCTCGAGCACAACTATCGCGGTCCGATTTCGACGCGCGCTGACGAACTCTAGCGCCCCTCCGGGCCGAATTCTGAATTAGGAATGCCGACCACCCACCCGTGACGATGAAATCACTCTGGGAGGGCGGGTGGGAATTCCTCATTTCTAACTCGTCATTCCTCATTCAGACTGTTACCGTCTCAACAACGAACTCAGGTGGATTCTCCAGCGTCTTTTTGACCGAGCACTGGGAGGCGGCTCGGACCAGGGCCCGATGGTACTTCTCGGGAAAGCCGGAAGGCACCTCGATCGAGATGCGGACGTTGGTCAGTCGCTTTGCCTTCTCATCACGTTCCCAGCTTTGTCTCAGGCTGATACCGTTGTACGGGATGTCCCTTTTCTGGCAAAAGCCGAGCACATAGATGCCGGCACAAGTGGCGAGCGATGCCAGGAAGTAGTCGAAGGGTTCGGGTGCGGAACCGTCGCCCCCGGAGTCAGTATCCTGATCGGTCGCAATCTCGAACCCGTTGTAGCTGGCGTCGACCCGTTTGCCGCCGGGGAAGCTCACCGTCATCGTGTTGCTGCTCATTAGCTATCCTCCGTCGCGGGAGATCATAACCTCTCCTTCGTTCCGGTTCCCGCCCCAGATCCCGTTCCCGACGATCCGAACCATCGTTCACATCTCGTAGTGAACCGTCTCATCGGGGACGGGTACGGGCACGTTTTGAATCAGCCCACTCGGAAAACGGCCAATTCCTCCAGATTCCCTTTCTGCCCCCGAATCGGTGATTCGACGAGGCCAACGAGCTCGAGGTCACGATCTTCGAGGGCTCGAACCGTCTCGTCGATTGTCCGCCGACGGATGGATTCGTCTCGAACCACGCCTCCCTTACCGACCTGCTCGCGCCCGGCCTCGAACTGAGGTTTGACCAGGCATACGAGCCAGGCCGCCGCAGCCAGATGCGTCAGCAGGGGTGGGATGATGAGCCGGAGGGAAATGAACGAGACATCGACGGCAGCCAGCGACGCCGTGAACGGCAGAGTCTCGGTGTCCAGGTGGCGGGCGTTGACGCCCTCCATCACGATCACGCGCGGGTCGTTGCGCAGACGCCAATCGAGTTGGCCACGACCAACATCGAGAGCGATTACCCGGCGGGCGCCGCGTTCGAGTAGAACGTCGGTGAACCCACCGGTGGAAGCTCCGACGTCGAGACAGTCAAGGCCCTCGGGAGAGATCTTGAACTCGTCGAGCGCGGCGACGAGCTTGAGAGCACCACGTGACACCCAGGGGTGATCGGGTTTGGTGATCTCGATAGCCGCCTCGGGGTCCACCTGAGCGCCCGCCTTGCTCTCGACAGCGCCGTTCAGACGAACCTTGCCGGCGAGGATCAGCGCTTGCGCGCGCGTGCGCGACGGCACGAGACCGCGATCAGTCATTACCACATCGAGGCGTTTCTTCTTGGCCACGTGAGGATCGTAGCGTGAATCAGCGGCACTGGAATAGGTGCCGGAGCAAGTTAAGGGTTAAGAGTCAAGAGTGAAGAAAGAAGCGGTGGGGTGATCTAGTCGGCTGGACCTCTATACCCTTAACCCTTAACTCTTAACCTCCCTCGGGAGTTGATCAATCCTCGATAGGAATCCTCACCAGCCGGTGTTCCCAGGTCAGTGACGCGATGAGCTCGTCGTACGGCGTCAGCGCGATGGCGGTGACCCCCGGGAGGCCGTCCTGAAGAAGCCGCTGCGGCTCCTCTTCGGTCGGGTCGATGATCCACAGCTCGCCGTAATGTGGAGAACTGGCGACAAGTTCGCCTGATGGGAGCAGGGCGAGGTAGCCTTCCTGTTGATCGTGGGTGTTCCAGCAGCGGACCTCGATGCGTCGCACGATCTCGCCGCTGGAGCCATCGACGAGCAGCAGTGCTCCGTCTGCGGGAACCGCAACGGCGATCAGACCACCGGCCCAGGCAAGGCCCACCGGGGGTCCCGGCAACGTGGCAATGACTTCTCTGTCCCAGTCCGGCGGGGAGAAGCGGAGCAGGTTGCGGTTCCCCGTATCAGAGACCAGCAGCGAACCGTCAGGGGTCCACATCAGGTCCCTGGGGCCGAAGAGATTTCTTCCGAAGACCTCGGTGACCCCGTTCGGCCGAAGGACCTGGATGCGGCCGTTCCAGGTATCGGCAACCGCCAGTGACCCGTCACCGTCGAGGGCTACGCCCGACGGCTCATGGAACTCTCGGGGTCCTGAGCCTTCCGAACCGACGCTGTCGAGGCAGCGCCCTTCATCCGAGTACCAGAGAATCCGATGGTTGAAGGTGTCGGCGACCACGAACCAACCCGCGGGTGAGATTGCGATGCCGCGGGGTTCGCGCAGAGACCGTGTTTGCGAGTTCGGTTGCGAGGTCCACGGGGACGGGCAGTCCGGTCGATCAGGTTCAAACACGAACCCGTCATTACGAACGAGCCACAACCTGTGTTGACTGCCTGCTATCGCCACCACATCATCGGTATTGTCGAGGACCCTCTGCCACGGCAACTCAGCGCTGCCGGCGCGATGGAGCCCGGCTGTATCGAGCGCCCAGAGCACATCTCCCTGCCACGAAATAGCGCGCACGCCTTCGAGAGAGTCGCCGACCTTCTGGGGCTCCGCGCCCTGGCCGACCCAGATCCTGGATCCCTCACTCCAGGCGATGCGCTTCCCGGACGCGGCAGCCGCCGTTACGCGGGCGGAAAGGACCTGTTGCCAATCGGATCCACCGAGGTGAAGCCAAAGGCCTCCGGGTCCCCAGGCCCACACCAGTTCGTCTGCGACGACGCGACCCGCTCCGGGAATCCGGCCGGTTGAAATCCATCGTCTCTCCGCGTAACGCCAGAGGCTTCCGTCACGGCAGGCGGCCCATCGCTCGTCGTTGTGTCGAGCGACCGCTGTCGGGTCGCAGGGCGGTGCCTTCAGCACGTCGTCGCGCTGCGCATCGAGGTCGAGCTCGACCACGCTGCCATCACGAAGGATCGCGGTCGCCCCGCTGTCGTCGAGAGCGATGGAGCGGACGATCTCGTTGCTCACATTGATCAAATGTCCCACCAGGATCATCCCGGGCGGTAGGTCTTCAGCCGCTGCGGGGCGCCGTGCCCCCGAGGCTCCGCTTGCCAGCACCCGGTACAGAACGGCACCGTCACGCTCGGCAATCACACGGACGCCAGGGATATCGCCCAGGGGATCTTCCGCCGAGATCTCGTACCGATTGCGCTCGATCCTCGCCGCCACCGCCCAGCTCACCCGATAGCGGTCGAGAACTCTGCGCCTCTTTTCCCGATTGCCACCGCTGTACAGGAGTTCGAGGTCGTCGGCTCGTGCGGCGATTTCCACCGCTGACTGACCGCGCTGTTTGAGGTGCCAGTCCCAGCCGACCACCGTGGGTTGACCGGTGTGCATGGTGATGCGGGTGAAATCGCTGTAGTAATGGCCTGCCGCCTCGGCGACCACCTCCCCGGGGCGCGCCATGCCCTGGAGGCCGCGGACCAGGAACCAGGTCTGGGGGTCCTCGGTGGCGAGAAAGGCCTGACCGTCGAGGGTCGGACGGGGCGAGGCGATACGCGGCACCATCCAGCCCTGGGCGATGCCGAGCGGAAGGTTCACGATGGCGACGAGCTGGAGTGGGACCCACACCGCGACCAATACCTGCGCCCGCCGCCCTCGCGTTCGCATCAGGGCCACGGCGAGGGCGAACGCGAGCAGCACCCAGACCCCGTTGTAGACCTTGAAGATCGTGTTCATGCGGTCGATCAGGGTGAAGCGTTCGCAGGCCGCCACTGCGAGCGTGCCGAGGGTCGCCATCGACCAACCGAGGCGGTCCAGGCGATTTCTCGTACGGATCGCGACTGTGGCAAAGACGGCGGCCGCCGCGAGGGCGAGGGCGGCGGCACTTGATTTGAAGAGAAGGCCGGCGATGACACCGATTGCGGCGGTTGGTAGCACGGTCCAGAAACGGCGGCCGAGAATCACCATCGCGAGGATCGTGAGCGGAATCAGGAACAGCCCGAAGTGGCGCAGGATGGCCCAGGCGGGGGCGAAGTCCGCGTCGGTCAGGAACAGTCCGCGCTCACCGGCGCCGGCGCTGATTCCTGCCACCAGCTCGACAACGAAGGGGGCGGCGGCGAGGACACTGACCGCGGCCGCGGCACTCAGGCGTATCAATCCCCGCAGTGGATGGCGCGCGGCAACCACGACTCCGACTCCGAGTGTGGTGGTCAGGATGAAGAGATCCCACGGGTTGGTGGCCGCCACCACCGCAGCTCCGACCCCGCAGAGCGCAGCCGAAATCATCCACTTCCGGTCGCTGGCCTCGACACAGAGCCAGCCCCACGCAAAGGTCGCGAGCAACACCGGAAAGGCGATGAAGTGACCGTGGAGATCGGCAAAGAGACTGGTCCACAGGGGATATTCGTCGATCGCAAAACCCGGAATCACCCGCGACGTCGCCCACCAGAAATCGAAGACGTTGCCCTCGCTCAGGGTTTTGATGAGCCACGGCCAGGCGAGGTTGCCGGTGAGAAGAACCAGCAGCGGCAGAACCGAGGCGGCGATCGCCGGGCGCCTCCTCCGGGTCAGCAGCAGCCCGATGGCTGCGAGCACTCCCGCAAGGAGCGCAGGTATGGTGGCAGAGATCAGGTTGTAGCCGACCCCGGCGGTGCAACCGGCCACCAGCATCGGGTAGGCCGCCAGGACCTCACCGAAATAGTAGTAGTGAAGCGGCATGCCGGCCATCCACGGTTCTCCGGTGGGCCAGTTCGGGGCGCGAAGAAAAGCGTTGAGGAACGAGAAGTCCATTGGTTTCTCGCCCCAGTAGATGGCCGGGTTCCAGGCGCGGACCACGAGGAACAGCGCGCCGATCACCACTACGACCGCCACCACCGTGATCATGCCGGTTCGACGCCGACGGAGAATCGTCGTGATGGTCGACCATCGCGAAATGGCGGCGGAAACGCCTGCCGCCAACAGGGCGAGGTAAACCCAGGTCACAGTGGCGGGACTGATGGCCCATATACCGAGCTCCGAGCCCATCCACATCAGCCACGCCGGCACGATCCAACCGGTCGCCAGAGCGAGCCCAACGCCGGCGTCCGGCCAGCCCCTGAGGATTGGCAGCAGCAGCACCCAGAAGGCGAGCCCGAGGCCTGCGCAGACGGCGATCCAGATCGCGAGATCGAAGACCTGGCGGGCCTTCGAGGGCACGGGTGAAACTGCCGGCACCTTGGACAGAAAAATCTTTTCGAGATCGATGGAGTCCATGTCTTCGAGATAGGGCAGCGGGCGGCTGACCCGCTCGGCGAGATCTTCCGCGTTAATGTCTGCGACTCGGCGAAGGATCACCACTTGCGGGAACTCGTAGTTGAGGAAGCTCTCGTCGGCCCGCTGCACCGGCCAGCGGAGGCCGAAGATGCGGGGGCCGCGGCGCACCCGGGTCATCACCTCAAATCCCGCTTCACCCGAGAGCAGGAGTCGGTACAGTCGTGCAGTCTCTTCAAAACGGTCCGGGTTGGCGAGGACGGTTCGGTAGACCCGATTGGAGGTTAGGACGACCCAATCGGAGCGAGCGAGCGCGCCGGTCCAGAGGGCGAGTTTCCCATCCCTTTCGGGCAGTTCGTACGACGGCAGCTCGGCGAGGTTCACAACCCCTTTTTCGAGGTTGAGCGCGATGTGCTCGTCCCAGTGTTCGAATGCAACGACCTGTTGGTCGGCGAGCATCGGACTCAACCACTCCGAGGCGGTTCGATGAGGGTGGGGCTCGATGAATGCCCAACTGTAGGCGAGCCCCCACAGCACCGTACCCGCGGCAACCGAAATGACGGCGCGGCGGCGGAATCTCCGCGGAAGGCGCATCAACCACCACGAGGCGATGAGTATTGCCGGCACGACCAGTGGTTCCCAATAACGCAGGAACTTGACCTGCAGGGTGCTCAATCGCAGCGCCATGGGGACGAGCCAGGCAAGCGTGATCGCGAGCAGGATCGAGGAATTGTCGAATCGGCCGGCAATCCACCGCTTCCACCTCGTTATCAAACGCCGGGAGCCCGCGGCGGTGCCGGCGATGACCGCGACGACGAGAAGGACGCCCCAGCCCCAAAACGCGAGCTCACGCAACGAATAGAGCACCGGCAGGGTGTGGGCATAGATTCGGACATAGGCGAGGTCGGCAGTGCCAACGACCATCGCGACCTCGCTCCCGACGCCCTCGAGGTAGGATGGATTGAGGGCGGTTCCGGCGAGCGCCACCGAGCCCAACGTGTTTGCGAAGGTGTCGCCGCCGATGCCCACGAGAACCATCATCTGCAAGGCTGAAACGGCCGTGAGCAGCGCCGCAGCGACCACCAACGCGAATCGTATGCGGCCGGTCTTTCGGCTGGCGAGTTCGATGACTGCCGCCACGATGAGGGCGGTGACGATGATGCTGAGCGGGGGCCTGCCGGAAGTGAATGCCCAAGGTTGGCAGAGCCAGAAGGCGCCGATTCCGGTTGCGCCTGCAATTGCCATGAGCCGAATAGCGGCGAGAACCTTGCGCCCGCGGACTGCGATGAGTACCGCCACCACCAGGGGAAGGCCGAGGGCGAGGGACGCGACTTTGACCGCGAGTGATGCGCCGATAGCTGCGCCCGCAGCCGCGGCGGCGATCGGCCGCCCACCGCGTGCCAGCCAGAAACACGCCGCCAGGGCCGCCATCACCCAAGCCGTGTGATGCGCCTCGACAGTCGCGAAATGCGACT
Source organism: uncultured Thermoanaerobaculia bacterium (assembly GCA_964423595.1). Classification (GTDB taxonomy): domain Bacteria; phylum Acidobacteriota; class Thermoanaerobaculia; order Thermoanaerobaculales; family Sulfomarinibacteraceae; genus Sulfomarinibacter. The sequence goes on from CAYRFI010000003.1 coordinate 37,828, forward strand.
GCTGGAGATCGAGTGGCACCCAGGCCGCGAGCAGAATAAAGAGGTCTCCGGTTTTTCGACCCCAGGCGTGGTAGGCAATCATCCAACCGAGCGCAAGCGCGAGCATGGCTGCGATCAGGGAGATCACGCGGCCGCTGACGATGATGCCGCGGAGATCGTTCCCAAGACCGAGGATCGTGGCGGTTGCTCTGACGGCGTGGAAATGGAGCGAGCCGTAGGCGTAGAAGCCGGGATCGGCGAACCAACCCTGCGCCTTCTCGGTGACGAACCCGACTTGCCGCTCGTCAGGGTGTGACGATGACGAAGTGACTCCGGCGTCCCACCCCTGGAGGAGGAGGCGAAGAACCAGAGCGAGCAGGAAAAGGAGAAGAGTTCGCCTTCGAAGCATCGATTTCAACAGTAACCGAAGAGCGGCTCAAACGTCCAGAGAAGGGCGTTTTCATTGACAGAAAAACCACAGAGGCACAGAGGACACAGAGCCGCCCACCCACCCACGCCGCAAACACGAAGACACAAAGACACGAAGGCCACCCATCAGCCCACACGAAGAGGCGATGGCTGAGCGTGAAAAGAGCTTCCGCCTCTTTTCCGTGTTGTTGAGGGGGGGCTGACAGTACCGACTATCGAATGAAAAAGAGAAAAGGCAAGGCTTGCGCTCTCCGAGCGCAGGACCGCTGGGTCGAGACACCAAGACGAGCGCTTGCGATTGGAGAGGTGTCCCGACCCAACGGTGCCCGGCCGTCTTTGGTCGGCCGGGCCCTCGCCACGCAGAGACGCCCATATTGACGCCCTCTGCGTCTTTGCGCCTCTGCGCTTTTTTGGATGGGGGGGGGGATCTGCGTAGTCTGTGGGCGGTCCTGGTTGGGCGGGTGGGCTTTGTGACGTCTTGGTGCCTTGGTGGTTGTGATGGATTCCGAAGAAATCTCTGTGTCCTCCGTGCCTCTGTGGTTCTCCGGGAACCACGCTATGACTTCCTTCGGCAGACGAATTGCGCGACGGCGCCGAGCTCGCCGTCGGGGCCTTCGATGGTCTCTGCCCGTTCGACGAGCCGTTGTTCGAGCTCGTCGAGACGCGCCTGGGCCTGAACGAGACCGTAGAGCGTAACGAAGGTCAGCTTGCCGGCGGCCTCGTCTTTTCCCGGGCTCTTGCCGAGGTCCTCGGCGACGGCGGTGGCGTCGAGGATGTCATCGGCGATCTGGAACGCGAGCCCGAGGTTTTCGCCATATTCGACGAAGAGCCTGCGGTTGGAGGCGTCGACACCGGCGAGGATGGCCCCCAGCTCCACCGACGCCCTCAGCAGGGACCCGGTCTTGTGACGGTGAATACGATCGAGCCTCGCCTCGAGATCATCGGAGACAGCTTCGAAATGGCCCGTGGCCTCGAGGTCCTCGACCTGTCCGCCGACCATTCCGCGCACTGAGATCGCTTCCGCGACCATCGCGACGGCTTCGGCACGGCGTTCGGCCCATTTCGCTCCTTCCGGGTGGTGAGCGATCTGGAGCAGGCCCTCGGTGAGCAGGGCGTCGCCGACCAGAATCGCGGTCGCCTCGTCGAAGGCGACATGGACCGTCGGCCGGCCGCGGCGCAGCACATCGTCGTCGAGGGCCGGCAGGTCGTCGTGGACGAGTGAGTAGGTGTGGATCAACTCCAGCCCGCATGCCGAGTGTGTGATCGCGGCCGCGTCCCCGCCGGCAGCCCGGTAGGCGAGCCGGGCCAGTATCGGCCTGATCCTCTTGCCACCGGCGAACACCGCGTGCGCCATTGCCCTCCAGAGTCGATCCGGCCACGTGCCCGCGGTCGGGAAGAGCTCGCGGAGGGTCTCTTCAACGGCCTCTCGTTCGCGAGCAAGCAGGGCTTTAACCTGCATATCTCACCAACTTTCTGCTGCGGCCACCGAAGTACCGCACCCAGCGGCGTTTTCTCGTCTCGGGGTACTCGACGTACCGCAAGTACGCGCTCCGCGCCCTGCGAGGTCCGGCCGGCGTCCCCCTCGCGACGAACCCGCTGAGATATGCAGGTTGACCTTCACTCGGGTTCCTCTTCCGCGACCTCGCTTTCGCCTTCTTCGGTTTCGAGGAGCTGGGTCACCCGCTGCTCGACCTCCTCGAGGCGGGCGCGGCAGCGGCGCGCGAGCTCCATGCCGTTTTCGAAGAGGCCGAGTGCTTCCTCGAGACCGACCGACTCGTCCTCGAGTCGATTAACGATTTCCTCGAGCCTGGCCAACTGATCCTCGAATCTGTCGTCCTTCGTTTTCTTTTCAGTCATCTGCTGCTCCCTGATCCCCGGGCTCTCTGTCTGCGGGTTCAATGGTATCGAAGAGTGAAGGTTGCGGGTCCGGATCCGGGGTTGCGACCGACGGGCTGATCGTCGCGCTGCGCACGAGTGATCGCACCTCGCCGCGGGCAAGGCGGGTGATCAGTGTCTGCCCACCATGAACCCGGGCCGCATCTCGTAGAGGCGTTGAAGAGCCCTCGAGGTTCGTGATCGAATAACCGCGTTCCAGGACCTTGGTCGGTCCGAGGTGAACGAGTGCCCGCTCACCGGCGGTGAGACGTGAGCGAAGTTGGGCCATTCGAGCGCCCATGAGCTGGGCCAGCTGCTCTTTCCTGCTGACCAGCAAGCGCCGATGTCCACCGGCGGCGATCCGAGCGGGCAATCGATGAAGGCCGCGCGTCGCGGCTTCCAGGCGCGCCTGGGCGGCCGCGTAGACCCTCCGCAATGCAGGACCCAGTCGAAGGGCCCGGCGAAGCCTCTCGTGGAGGAGCCGGACACGCTGCGGCACCCGCGCCAGCCCCGAGGAACCCGCAAGGCCCGCGAGGCGCGTACGGCCGAGGGCGAGCTTGCGTTCGAGGTCGCGGAGGAGGAGCATCCTCGCTTCGACGAGTCGCCGTCCTTGTTCTTCGAGGCGCGATACCACCATCTCGGCCGCCTGGGTAGGGGTAGTGGCGCGGATGTCGGCGACAAAGTCTGCGATCGTGAAATCGATTTCGTGGCCGACGCCGGATATGATGGGCACCGGGCTGGCCGCGATGGCTCTCGCGACCTCCTCCTCGTTGAAGGCCCACAGATCCTCGAGACTGCCGCCGCCGCGGCTGACGATGATGAGCTTCACCCGTTTGGACGCAATGAGACGCTTGATGGCCGCGGCGATTTCGGTCGCGGCCCCTTCCCCCTGGACCATTGCGGGCGCGACGATGACCTCGAGGTAGGGAAATCTCCGCAGGACCTTGAGCATGTCCTGGAGGGCGGCGCCGGTCGCCGAGGTGACGATGCCGACCCGGTTTGGGAGTGCTGGAAGTGGCCGCTTGCGCTCGGCGGCAAATAACCCCTCGGCCTCGAGCTTTTTCTTGAGTTGCTCGAAGGCCAACTGAAGCGAGCCAACCCCCTGCGGTTGGATATCTTCGACCACCATCTGGAAACGGCCGCGTTGTGGGTAGATCGTGAGCGAGCCAGTTGCAAGAACGGCGAGACCGTCCTCGAGCTCGAACTTGAGGCGGCGGGCACGGGACGACCACATCACGCAGTCGAGGGCGGCGGAGTCATCCTTGAGGGAAAAATAGACGTGACCTCGGCCGGAGCTGCTGGAGTTGGTTACCTCGCCCTCCACCCGCACACCGGAGAATCCCTGCTCGAGCAGGGTGTTGACCTCGGCGATGAGCGCCGCGACGGTATAAACGCGTTCGCTCATACCGCCCGCCGGAGAGCAACGGCGAAGGGTGCGCTCAAGCTCACGAGAGTCACGATCCAGACCTCTGCATCACCCCAGTTGTACTCGAAGAAACCCGCCGCCGTCACCCCCGCCACCGCCATCAGACAGCCAATGATGACCCGTTGAGCGACTGGCTGTGCGATGTGGAGCGCTCGCCATACGTGCAGGGCAAAGACCCCGAGGATCGCCAGATATGTCAGGAGGCCCGCGACTCCACGTTCTGCGGTGATCTGGATGGCGTTGTTGTGAAGGTGAGGAATTTTCCCCGGCGCGCTGCCGCTCCGGTAGTCGGCGTACGCCGGCTGCACCAACCCGGGACCCAGGCCGAGAATCGGACGGTCGCGAATCATTGCGAGACCGGAACCGAACATTTCGAACCGCTCCCGAGTTGCCGTTTCACCAAGGTCGAAAGTGGATGCGGCGCGCTTCAACACCGGCTGCGGGAGGGCGAGGTACAGCAGCGATACCGCAAGGGGAAGCAAGATGAGGGCCCGCGGTCGGCCGACGGCAACGGCGAGCAGAACGCCGGTCGCAAGACCGATCCATGCCCCGCGGGTGAGCCCGAGCAGCAGCGTCGACACTCCGAGCGCAGCCACTGGCGAAGTCCACAGCAGTCGTCGCCGGTCTGAGGCGAAGAACACGTCGCCGAGGAGCAGCAGAGTCACAACCAGTGTCCAGCCGGAAAATGTCATGTAGTGCGTCGCCAGCCCGCGAATCCGATGTTGGAGGGGGTCGCCACCGAGCGCAAATTGTGCGAGGCCTACGGATGCCGAGGCTCCGAGGACAACCGCGAGGAGCATCAACAACCGGTCCCAGAGGCGTTGGTCGAGAAGAGAGATCGTCATCGGCACGAGCGCGAGGGTCAACAGGTCTGCGAGCTCGGTGACGCTGTGACGCGGGTCAGCCGACAGTACGGCTGAAAGAACCGAGACGCCAGCGTAGGCGGCAATCGGAAGCAGGATTGCAGCGCGTGGTCGGCGCGCGGTACCTCGGACGAACGCCGCCAACCACAACAGGCCTGCAATGCCGAGGAAGACATTGGCGAGAGCGATCTTGATGCTGGCCGCCACTCCGACGGTCAAAAGACCGGCGGCTAGCTCGCATGTCCCACCAGGAATCGTCGCGAGGTCGGAAAGGTGTTGTGAGATGCGGTGTTTGCGACCTGAGGGCCGCGGAGGCGTACTCGACGGTACGTCGAGCGGCCCGACGGGAGCAAACGCCGCAGATTGCTGCAGATTTCCGACCGCAGCAGATTGTTGGTGGGACATGCGGGCTCGGCTCTCGAGTCGGCTCAGCCCTCGATCTCCTCGCGCGACAGGGCATCGTCGACCAGCATGACGGGGATCCCGGAGACCACCGGGTAGACGCGGCCGGCGGGCGACGCGAGACCAATCTCGACCACCGGTTCCTCACCCCTGAACTGGTCGCGGTACTTTTCGATCAGGCGGCGGCGCACAGCTTCGGGCAGCTCCACCACCTCGAGAGGGGTCTTATCCACCGGACAGACGAGAATTTCCAACAGCTTGGGGTCAACGGACATGAAAGCTCCTCTGCAGGCAAGTCTACACCTTCCCTTGCCCGTGCCGGGTCCGTTCCCGATCCCAACTCATCGTTCCTCTCGCTTCGGAGTGCGTGGCGCCACCCTTCGCGTTGTTTGGATTTGTCGCGTCCTGCTATTGGCAGCGCCTCCAGGGCAAACAATGCGAAGAGTGGCACCTGTGCCGTCGAAGCGGCAATGCGCGCCTGACTGGATGTGGCTGAGTGACAAGCGCCTGCCCGCTGAACCCTTCACTTTTTACATCTCGATCAGGACTCGTCCTTCTTGTCACCCGACGACTTCTTGCTCGGTTCCTCGAGTTCTGCCTGCTCTTCATCATTCCGACGCCGCATCCTCTCGATGCGCTTTTCGATGACCCGTTCGGTCTCTCGCCGCGCCTCCTCGAGGTGACCGGGATGCTCGTGCTCGTACATTTCCTCGGGCATCTGACCGGTGAGCCAGCTCGGGTTCATTGGGTAGACGTGGGGGTGGAAGAGCACCGAGTAGAAGTGCCAGACGAAAATCGCCAGCGACGCCAGCCAAGCTTCCCAGAAATGGATCACCAGGGCAACGTCCAGCACGCCCTTTGGGAGGAACTGGATAAACCAGTTGTCGAACCACAGCATGAGCCCCGTGATGACCATGACCACGGTGCCCCACACCAGCGCCCAGTACTCCGCCTTTTCCACGTAGTTGAAGCGCTGGATACACTCCATCCGCGGTCGTAAGCCGAGGTTGTAGAGCATGCGACGAACGAAGAATCGGAAGTCGCGCCGGATCGGCCACATGTCTTTGATGAAGCGGCGTCCCCGCGGCGAGAAGAGGAAGAGTACGTGCCAGACGATGGTGCCTATGAACCCCACGGCCGCCGCCCGGTGGACGATGCCACGGACCTGGAAACCACCCTCCCAACCGAAGAAGAAGCGCGCCATGAAGCCCTGGTCGTAACGCAGGGCGAAACCCGAGATCACGAGGGTAATGAATGTGATTGCGAGCAGCGCGTGCTGGACGACCTCGTCGATGTGCATGCGCAGGATTTGCGGCCGCTTTCTGCTGATGTTGATGAGGTGACGTATGAGATCGATGGCCCAGTGCAGGATCATGAGGCCGATGATCACCGTGATGGCGACGATGTAGATCTCCTGGACAACGTCGGCGGCCGGCGTCAGCAGGCCCTGACCACCGACCCCGTGGATCGGGTTCGATGCCATTTTCTCGGAGATGTTGGGGTGACACTCGCCGCAGGTCCGGCGGAGGTTTTTGGGGTTGACGGTGGATGTGGGATCCGAGCTTGGGAGAATGCGGTGGACGCCGTGACAGGAGGCGCAGTTGGCGACGTGGGTGTCGCCGGCCTTTGACTTGAGCCCGTGGTAGGAGTCGATAAAGGTGGTCAAACGACCCGTCTTGATGCCGTATTTTTCGTTGAGCACGGCCGACTCGTGGCACGGCGAACAGGTCATTTCTGCGACCTTGGATCCAGATACCGGCGATAACGGATCGTCGGGCGACAGGATGCCGTGCTCGCCGTGGCAGTCGGTGCACACCGGAGCGTCGGTCTCCCCTCGTGCCGCCAGCTGGCCGTGGATGCCCTCCAGGTAGTCGGACTCCACCCCTTTGTGACACTGTCCGCAGGTTTCCGGGATGTTGAAGTGGTTGATGCTCGACTCCGGCGATCCCGGTGAAAGGATCTTGTGAGCGGTACCACCGGTGGAGTGGCAATCGTTGCAGCTCGCCGCCAGGTAGACCCCGCCTTTGGTCGCCTGACCGTGAACCGACCGCAGGTAGATCTGGATTGGGTGGTCGATGAGGATGTCGTACTTGGTGGTGATGTCGAGGTTCTCGTGGCATTTGCCGCAGGTATCCGGGAGGTTGGTCGGATGGACCGCAGAGCGCTTTGCTGTCGACGGCAGTATGTCGTGGTCGCCGTGACAGTCGGAGCACTGCGGCATGTCCTCGCAGGAACCGAGCCGGGCGCGGCCGTGGGCTTGGTACGCCTCCGAGGCGTCCTCGTGACAGGTGCGGCATCCCTGGCAGCCGGGATAGAACGTCTCCGCCGACACGCGATGGGGCACGGTGTCGCGGTCGACATGACAGTCGAGGCACTCGAGACCGTCATGTACGGAATGCTTGATGTCGTCGGCAAACGCGGAACCCTGCTGGCCTGCCTCGTGGCAGTCGGCGCAGGCCGAGCTGTCGATCGGTTCGTAGTCCACGTCCTGATCCACCGGGGTCCCGGCAGCGGATCCCAAGCTGAGAGCGAGGCCAGCGAGCGAGATGACAAAGACATCTCGGCGGCTGATGTTTTTCGAGGCATTCGATCTCGGCATGACCCGAACCTCCACCTTTATTGTCGGCGGGATTCCGAAACTGTCAAGCAGTGAAATGCTTTATTTTGTTGAACTTGCAATTATGAATATATGTACAATCTGGCAAGTAGTTGAATCAAAATTCTTTACCTAAGTTCTGCACCGGAGACTGCGTTCGGGTCTCGATCGAATGCTTGGTTCTGGTTCCCAGCCCGCATATCTCACCAGCTTTCTGCTGCGGTCGCCGATGTCCCGCACCCAGCAGTGTTTGCTCGCCTCGGGGTGCTCCACGTACCGTCAAGTACGCGTCTGCGCCCTGCGAGGCTCGGCCGGGTCCCCCATCGGCGGGCGACGCTGGGGGGCCCGGCCGGGCCTCTGGGTCGCAAACCCCACTGTGCACGGCACCTCGCCGCCCTGGCGACGAAACCCGGTGAGATATGCGGACTAGGCGGTGTCGGTCGCGCCGTGATTCAAAGAACGCTCACCCAGACTTTTCGTGTGCGCGGCCCGTCGAGCTCGACAAAAAAGATCCCCTGCCAGGTCCCGAGTCGCAGACGCCCGTCGGCGACCGGCACCGTCACCGAGCTGCCGAGGAGGGTGGACATCAGGTGGGCGTCGGAGTTGCCCTCGGCGTGGGCAAAACGGATTTTCGGCACCATCGCCTCGTAGGCGGCGATGAGATCCCGGGCGACATCCGGGTCGGCATGCTCGTTGATGACCACCGCGGCGGTGGTGTGCGGCACGTAAACGTGGCAGATGCCGTCGTCTGTCCCATCGATTACCGTCGCCACCTGACGCGTGATATCGACCATCTGCCGATGCGCTGCGGTTCGGACTTCGATGCTGTTCACTGTGTTTGCCTCCACTCCTCGTCATAGACCAGCCGATAGGCTTCGCTGAGAAATACTACCCGGCGCACGTAGTTGTAGGTTTCGGGAACCGGGATCTCCTCGGTGAACCGATGCCGCTCGGGCCATTGTTTCCACCAACCGCGGACCCTCGTCAAACCGCCGTTATAGGCAGCGAGCGCTGGTTCGACGGCATCAAAGCGATGCACCAGAGCGCTCAGCTCGCGTGCCCCGACGCGGAGGTTGAGCTCGGGGTCCCGCAGGTCGGGCTCCGAGCCGAGGCCGAGAGCCTGCGTGTGCAGGCGAGCAGTTGGCGGCAGGAGCTGCAGGACCCCGATCGCTCCTTGCGGGGACACCGCGTGTGCCACGAAGCCGCTCTCCTGGCGAGCGACACCGGCAAGCAGCCAGGGGTCGAGCCCGGTCTCATGGGCGGCCGCCGTCACCGCCTCTCGCCAACGGAGTGGCAGATAGGCGCGGACTGCGTTATTGGGCGCGCGATCCATGGCAACGGTGCCGAGCTCGCAAAATCCGGAAAGAAGCCAGCGAATGGAATCGGTGGTCCACCCTTGGCCGGCGGCGAGCTCTGCCGCTGCCAAGGCCTCCGCCGGTGCTGGTGGACGGGCACGCCGAATTCGCCGCCACTGGCGAAGAGCCTCGGTCTTCGAGCCGGCGGCGAGCAGTCGTGCAACTGACTCGGGCGGTTCTCCTGCCGTCAGGTCCGGGCCGAAAGCTGGAGCCGCGGTCGGGGGTAGATTGAGCGCCTCGCGCGACCACTGACCGTAAAGATCAGCGACAGCCGTGCCGGCGAGGGCCACCAGCGTGGTCGAGCTCTCGCCGGAGTTGACCCCTGCCCAGTATCGGAGACAGCGCTTCTGGGACGGAAGGCTGCGTGCCATTTCCTCGATCACCGGGCTGTCCGGCGCCGATCGGGTGAGCGCTATGCCGAGACGGCGCCCGAGCCACTCGCGGCGAGGGTCGTCCCAACGCCCGGCTTCGAGCAGACGCCAGCTATCGAGTGCGGTGTCCAACTGTCCGACCTCGGTCGCACATTCGAGACGGAGGACGAGCGCAGCCTGGCGAAGGTCACGGCCGCCGTCAAGGGAAATGGCAGATTCCGCTGCGGACACGCAGTCCCGGAAGAACCGCTGCGCGCCGCGACCTGGGAAGAGATTCCATCCTCGGTTGCGGAAGGCCTGCGCGCGAAGAACATGGTCCTCGGCCTCGGCTTTCGACCCGGAGGGGAGGGCGCTCAGTGCACGGGAGGGTGAACCTGCCGCGAGCTCGGCCCGCGCCAGCTCCCGCCGGCGAAACTGCTCGTCCACTCCCTTCCACCGCAGGCCACGAAGCTCGGTGGCGGCTCGAGACGGCTGACCGGCCCGGCGCCAGGCGCTCGCTCGCTCGAGCCGTTCCGGCGGCGAAAGCTCCGCCGCCAGGTGCCGATCGAGACTGGGGTCAGCGGTCGTGAGAAACGATGGTGAGCTGATCGCGAGTCGTTCTGCCGCCTCGGCTCGGGTAGCCGGCTCAGTGACCGCAAACAGCAGCTCGTCGGCGTTGGACCAGCTCTCGGCCGGGAGCAATGAGCGTTCGCGGATCGCGGCCTCGACGTCGCCTCGTTCCGTGAGGGTGCTGATCAACGCGAGACGCGCCCGGACTGCGAGGCTCTCCGGGGGACGATCCTCGAGATAGCGGCGCCACCCATCAGGCCCGGCGGTGGTGCGTTCGAGGCAGGTGGCCCAGACCTCCATGCGCGAGTATTCCAGGGAGGCTCCCGGCCCTGCATCGGCAAAGAGGGTGGCGGCGTGGGCCGGGTTCGAGTCGGCGACCGCGAACGCCTGGTCGAGAAGACGCTCCCTGTCCGAGACGGGGGGTGAGCTGCCGCTCCCAACGCAAGCGGCGGCCATGACGGCCGCCACCAGAATCAAGGCTCGTCTTTTTGTTGCGTGGAGCTTCACATGCCGAGGGCGTCGGCGTCACCGTCGGCGAGAATCCGGACCAGCTCGTCGCGGAAATAGTCGTGGCCGGCGCGGACATCGGCCGGGATCCGCTTCTCATACATCTCGCGGCTGCGGTCGATATCTTCCTTGAGACGAGCGCCGATGTCCTTTTCAGTTCGGCCCCGTTCCACCTCGTCTTCGTTGTAGAGCTTGATCTCCGAGACCAACAGGCGGGCGAAACGACGCGCCTCTTCCTGACGCGCGTCCTCACCAGGCGCTTGCCCCGCGCCGGTCACGATATCGGCTGGCGGCTCGACGGGACGAACCGGAGGCGGGGCCTCCAATTCGACAACCGAGGGCCGATCGCTACGCGCCGGCGGGGGTGTTACCGGAGGCGGCGAGGGTGCCGGCGCTGGGATCTCCGGCGGCCGCTCCGGACTGGTGATCCCTTCGGTGGCGTCGATTCTGACCGTTTCCGTCGGGTCGAAACCGGCGCCGGCGGGTTCGGGTGCGGCCGGCGCGGGCTCAGGCTCGAAGTCATAGTCGAGGGAGGGTACGTCCTCCACGACCTCAGGCTGCTGGAAATCCACCTCAGAGACTGATTCGAACTCGATCGCATCCGCTCCGCCGGCATCGAACTCCGGTTTTGGGCGGCGCGGCGCGATCTGCGAATCGGCGGCCGGGGGCTCGAATGCTCGTGGTGCGGGGGTTTCCTCGACCACGAACTCTGGTGCGGATGGCTCGTCGACAGCGACCTCCGGTGGTGGCTGAAAGACCTCATCATCTGCGAATGACTCTTGCCGGGTCTCGGTAGTCGCAATTTCAGCGAGGGTTGGTGTCGGTACCGTTGATCGGTGGTGGAGGGTGTCAATGAGCCAGCAGGCAATGGCGTTGAGGGATTGCGCGGTCTCGACATTCCACGGCTGACCACTCTGGTGGTCCATGTAGACGACGCCCATGAGCTTGCCCCGCAGACTGATCGGGAGCAGCACTCCCTCCGCAGGGAACGATTCTCCTTGGAGCCACTCGGAGAGCAGTGGATCCTTCGCAGGCGTCACACGCAGGGGCCTCGAGGTCTCGACCAGGCGTTGGAAGTTCGGCGATGCTGCCACCCCTCCGTGCCAGCCGCGCAGCTTCTCGCCGTCTGCGAATCCGATGCCGCTCCACGCAGAGACGACTCCGTCGCGGATGACCAGGACGACAGCGCGCCCAACGTGGTCGGAGAGCATCGGAAGCAATGCCCGCAGGAGTTCGGACTGGCTGCGCGCGGCATCGAGGGTACGCAGGTTGTCGAGGGAGATTCCGGCGACAGGAACTTTCGTCTCGGAGCGAAGTTCGGCCACCAGCGCCTCGACTTCAGCGAGGGGTAGGACCTCTTCAGCGTCAGTCGGTCGTGCACTCTGAACTGTAGTTCTGGCTGACTGAATCAGCTCGCCGAGACTCTCGACGATGGTATCGAGACGGGTGGCCACCGAATCGAGACCTTGACTCTGCGCCTTTTTGAGATGCTCGAGGATCGCATCGTACCGGTCCATTGGGCCTCCATTTCGCGCACCTAAATCATTATCGCCAGCCGAGGCTCCATTCGTCAAGCAATTGATTTCACATGCGATCCGCGGCGCGGGAAGCATCCGCAATCTCTACGCGGCGCTCGAGACGACGAGAATCGGGGTGGTGTTTGTGAGAATGCGGCGGTCGGCATTGTCACGAGGGGTGGTTTCTGTTAGCGTGCGGGGCGAAGGGAGGAGTCATGAGAAGCAGCCGATTCCTGCCGTATGGCATTGCGATTCTGGTGGTGTTGGGATTCGTGTCGGGATGTTCGCGCGGCCCCAGTGAAGAGGAGCTCGCCCAGACCGCTTTCGAGGAGCAATTGGCGACCCTGCAACAACAATACGACGCGCTACAGCAGGCTCGCGCCGACCTCACTGCGTCGAAGGACATGTTGGCTGAACTTGAAGCCATCAGGGTGCGCGATCGCACCGACGAGCAGAAGGCCGAGATCGAAGCACTGCCGGCCACCATCGAGGAGCAAAGCACAGCGAGGGACGCAGCCTACGACGAGGTTCAGGCAACCCTGGCAGATTTTCTCAATATAGCCCTCAACGAGTTTCCGGAGGATCCGGCAACCAAGAAGGGCCTCGACCTGTACTCCGACGAAGCAATCCTGATCGCGGAGGACACTGTTCTCAAGGCCGGCGACTACAAAAAGGCAATCAATCAGCTCGACGCTGCCAACAGCTACTACGATTCCGTCGGTCTGCCCCCGTATCAGCCTCTGGTTGACAAAATTGCGGAGTTCGACGACATGCGTTTCATCACTCAGGAGCGTTTCGACCTGGTGAAGAAGAACATGACGATGGATGAGGTCAAAGAAGTGGCAGGGGTGCCGTATTATCAGAATATCCAGGTCGATGAGAAACGGAAAGTCGAAACGTGGCTGTATCGGAAACGCGAGGGCGGAGCCGCGGCGATCTACTTCAAAACCACCAACAACAACGTCTACACCACGCACTTCGATGCGGTGACGGTCACGGTCGTCGAAGACTAGCTGTTAGCCATTATCTCTTAGCAATGAGCTTGTTGCCCGCTGGTTTGGTCACCGAAACCAGAAGCGGCCAGAATGTGCACAATTCAACGATCCAAAAGCGTCCTTCGGGGCGCTTTTCTCGGTCACGGGATCTTGAATCGAAGCCCCAAAACCGAGTTTTTCGGGAACGGAGCTAATGGCTAACAGCTAACAGCTAACAGCTTTACCTCCCTCGATTGACGCTTCCAGGCCTCGATGATATTCTCACGGCCTTATTGTGCGCGCCGAGACGCGGCCCTGCCGCGGCGCAATCCGCACCGAGAGGAGGTGAGGCTTCATGCCGACAGGAGTCACAGTTCGTGACAACGAGTCCTTCGAGCAGGCACTGCGCCGCTTCAAGCGGAAGTGCGAAAAGGCTGGCATCCTCTCCGAGGTGAAACGGCGCCGTTTCTACGAAAAACCATCCGAGCGCCGCAAGCGGGAAATGATTCAAGCCCGCAAGAAAATGCTTCGCAAGATGGCCAAGCAGCGCCGCGCCGGTTTGCTCTAGCCCGCATTCCCATGCCGGCTCAGGTGAACGGTTCGCTCGCTGTCGAGCTTGAATTCGATAAGATTCTCGAATTGATCGCGGCCTATGCGCGTACGCGCGTGGGCCGCGTTGTCGTTCACGATCTCGCTGTTGCGGCAGACGATGCTTCTGATCGTTCCCGAGCCGCTCTCCTGACACTGGCTGTCGCAGACCTGATCGAGGAAGATGGCATACTGTCGTTGGCTGGGGTCGACGACGCAGTACCGTGGCTCGAAGACGATGCGCCGCCACCCTCCGAGCCCCGCGATCTCGTCGCCCTGCTCACTCTCGCCCGCCGCGTGGCAGCGATCCGTCGTCGACTCCAGGCGTCAGGAAACGAAGAATTTGATGACATTCTGAGTCGACTTGCCGACACCACTGAGTTGGTTGCAAAGGTGGCACCAAAGCTCGGACGCGATGGCACGATCGCCGACAACGCTTCCCCCCAGCTCGGCCGCTTGCGAAGGGAGATCGCACGTGCGCGATCGGACGTGCTGGCGGAGCTAGAGTCCATTCGTAGAGCCAACAAAGGAGTGGTGACCGACGCGCCTCCGACGATGCGACGCGACCGCTACTGCCTGCCGGTCCGCTCTTCGGCCCGTGCCCAGCTTGGCGGTCTCCTGCTCGACGTTTCGACGCGGGGCGCGACCTCGTTTGTCGAACCGATCGGTGTCGTCGAATTGAATAACCGGCTCGCTTCAGCCGTTGCGGGTGAGGCGCGAGAGATCCAGCGGATCCTGCATGAGATCGCCCGCCTGTTTGCCGAGGCTCGAGACGATCTGGTGTCTGCGGTGCAGGTCTTGGCTGAGCTTGACGCGATCCAGGCGAAGGTGGTGTTCGGACGCGAGGTGGAAGGTCGGGTCGTGGTGTCGGGCGAGGGGCGCGACCTGGTGCTTCGAGCCGCACGTCACCCGCTCCTCGACCAACGCCTCCACAATCTTCGTCTCCAGGTTTTCGGAGAATCCGAACAGCGCGATCCCGATCACCGGGTGGTGCCGCTGGATTTTCGAATGCCGGAGGGCGTCAACGCTTTGGTGATCTCGGGGCCGAACGCCGGCGGCAAGACCGTGGTCCTCAAGACAATCGGTCTGATGGTTCTGATGTGCAGGAGCGGTGTCCCGCTGCCGGTGGACGAGGGAACCGTGATCCCCGAATTCGATCATATCTGGTGTCACATCGGCGACGAGCAGGATGTCGGCGCCGATCTTTCGACCTTCTCGGGTGCGATGGCGGCAACGGCGCGTCTCCTCAAAAGCGCGGACACCGGCACGCTTGTCCTCTTCGATGAGCTCGGGACAGGGACCGATCCGCTCGAGGGGGCGGCGCTCGGATGCGCTCTTCTCGAAGAGCTCACCAGCCGCGGCGGAATGACTGTCGTGACCACCCACCTTGCGGCCATCGCCCTTTCGGCCAGCGCTGCCGACGGCATGGAAAACGCCGCCATGGAGTTCGATGAGGGCGCGGAGAGGCCCACCTATACCCTGTGCATGGGTCGCCCTGGACGCTCGAGGGCGCTGGAAATTGCCCACCGCATGGGGGTGTCAGAATCTGTTCTGGTGCGCGCGCGCAAGCTGCTGGGAGGAGACCACCTCGAGCTCGACCGCTGGCTGCGTCGCCTCGAGACGCTGGAGCGGGAGCTGGAGGCGGAGAGGGTCGAGGTAGCAGAGCGGCAGCGCCTCGCGAAGAGAGCCCAGCGCGAGGCGGAGCGTGAGCTCGAGAAGCTCGAAGGGGAGCGCCGCGAGCTGCCCGAGAAACTCGCATCCGAGCGCGAAGAATTGCGACGTCGAGCCAAGGCTCGGCTCGACACGGCTATTGCCAAGCTGAAGAAGGCGACCGAGGAGCACGAGGCACTGGGTCGGCGTCGGCTGCAGAAGCTGCGTGACGATGCGATGCGGCTCGAGCTGCCGGAGGAACATGCGGGGGCGATTTCGCCGAATGGGTTGAAGGAGGGTGCGAGGGTCCGCCTCGCCTTTGGCGGCGAGGGCGATGTACGCGCGATCCGTGGTTCACAGGCTCAGGTGGAGATAGCTGGGAAAAAGCTATGGGTGGCGACCACCGAGCTCGAGATGTTGAAGACCTCGCCGCCGCAACGTCGTTCGCAGGTTCGGATCGTCGCCGCTGAAGATCCGACGCGCGAGATCAATCTCATCGGTCTCGACAGTGAGCGCGCCCGAGAGGACCTCGAGCGCTTCCTCGACCAGGCCTTTACCTCTGGCGCGCCGACGGTGCGGGTGGTGCACGGGCACGGCGCCGGAGTTCTGCGCCGGATGGTCGCTGATGTCTGCCGATCCCACTCGGCAGTCCGCGGTTTCCGGCACCCCCCGCAACACCTCGGCGGCTCGGGCGCTACGGAAGTCGAGCTCGACCAGTCGGGGTGAGGGTATGAGGGGTTGAGGGCCTGCCCATCCACCCCCGCGGACTCAACGGACTGTTCCGAGGCGCTTGCTCGCTTTAAACCAATCGTTCAACAGCTGTCGCTTTCGGCTTGTGTTTGATGGCTTGAATTGTTTTGAAACCGCGAAGACGCGAAGAGCGCAAAGATCGAATCTTTTTTCCTGATCTGGTCAAAATATGGACCTTTGCGGCCTTTGCGTCTTTGCAGTTCCCAAAGTTGCTGATGCTGGTTAACAGCTTCGACAAAGGTGGCCGCGGCAACTGGCCTCACTCCCTCACTCCCTCTATGCGACAATGATCCCCCATGACAGACGTCGACATCGGCCGAGATTCCGTCGCCCGCGTTCGCGAGGCGGCAGACATCCTGGATGTCGTCGGCGACCACGTGCGGTTGAAAAAACGTGGCCGAGGCTGGGAAGGGTTGTGCCCCTTCCACGAGGAGAAGACACCGTCTTTTTCGGTTGACCCCGACAAGGGTCTCTATTACTGCTTCGGATGCCACCAGGGTGGCGACGTCTTCAAGTTCGTTATGCAGGTGGAGCACCTCAACTTTCCGGAGGCTGTAGAAAGGCTGGCGAGGCGCTACGGGGTGAAGCTGCCGCCGAGAAGTCCGGATACAACCAAACGCCGGGAAGCCGGTGAACGGCAGCGCGCACTGCTCGAGGAAGCGCAACGGTTCTTTGTTGACTGCCTCGAGGATGCTGGAGGATCGGAAGCGCGCAGCGAGCTCGAACGACGGGGTTTCCCAAAAGAATCCTGGAGAGAATTCGGTTTCGGTTTTGCCCCTGACGATTGGCGGCGCCTGCTCGATCACCTCAAGCGTCGCCACCCCGAGGGATCAGTGGTCGAGTCAGGTCTCGCCATTCGCCCCGACAGCGGCACCTCTCCATACGACCGATTTCGAAACCGGCTCACCTTTCCCATCCGATCCGGTGACGGCGCACTCATCGCCTTTGGGGGGCGTCAGCTCGGTGACGGCGAGCCCAAGTACCTCAACAGTCCCGAAAGCGCGCTCTTTCGCAAGAGATCGACGCTCTTCTGCCTGGACCGCGCACGTCGAAGCCTGGCCGAAACCGGGCGGGTGCTGGTGGTCGAGGGTTACTTCGATTGTCTTTCCCTGCACCGCGTCGGGGTGGAAAACGTGGTTGCCACCCTGGGCACGGCGCTGACCCCGGATCACGCTCGACTTCTCAAACGTCGCCTCGGCCCCGATGGCCTCGCCCTCCTCTGCTACGACGCAGATGCGGCCGGCCGCAGGGCGGCAGCATCAGGCGCCGGCATTCTGCTCGAAGCCGGCGTTGAGGTCGCGATGATGGTGCTGCCGCCGGGCATGGATCCAGACGATTTCATTCGGGAGAGAGGAGAGGAGGCTTTTCGCAGGCTCCTCGAGCAACCGACCTCACTTCTCGAATTCCTACTCGCTGATCTTCCTCCGGACCCCGCCGCGCGGCGTCGGTCCGGTCTCGAGTTGGCGACGCTCGTCTGTTCGGCGTCGGACCCCGCCGTACGCCAAAACCTCATCGAGGAATTGGCGCGTCAGCTTTATCTCCGGCCGCGAGAGATCGAGGAACACGGCGCCAAGGGAAGCCGAGGGGCAAAGGACGCGGCAGTCACCGAGCGGAGCCCGATGCCGCCTGGAGAGCGGGAGCTCGCTCGCATTTTGCTCGATTGTTCGAATGAGTGGCGAAAGAAGATCCTTGAAATCGTTCACGTCGAGTACATTCAGGATACTCGGGTTCGCCTGCTGCTCGAGGACACCAGGTCGATCGTGACTGGAAACGACTCCGGCCCCGATTTTGTGAGCGAGCTCCTGAGTCACTGTACGGACCCCGATGCGAGCACTCTGGTGGCCGAGCTGTGCACCTCGCCGATGCCAGAGGTCACCGACGACTCCATCCGCGTCCAGCTGAATACCCTCCTCCAGCGGCAGGCCCGTGAAGCTTCGCAACGCCTCGAACCGCTGATCGCGGCCGCCGAAAGGCGGGGGGATGATGCGGAAGTTGACCGCCTTTTGGCGGAAAAGACGCGCCTGAGGCTGGATTTGGCAGAAATCTGACATTTCTAGCGTGGAGGGGTTGCCAAAAACGATTTCGCGACCCATATTCCTCTGGATGGCGATGGGGCCTGGCCGAGCGGCCTTCGGACGCGGCGAAGCGCACACCACGTATTCATGTTAATGGAAGAAACTATTGATTGACCCAATACGGGAATGCGATGCCTGCGGGAACTGCTATCCCCCAGGGCGTCGCTGGACGCGATCGACGGTGGACCACTGTGGCGGATCTGTCTCGCGAGTCATCCTCACCCCCTCGAAGGGAGGCAACCAGTGGTGAAAGAGTCGAGTGTGCAGGTTGAAGAGAAGTACCCGGAGCTCGGCAAGCTCATTCAAACGGGCAAAGAGCGCGGGTTCATCATGTATGAGGAGCTCTACGAAAACCTGCCTGAAGAGGTCACAGGTGTCGCCGAAGAGTTGGACGACATCTACATGCGCCTGTCTGAGCTCGATATCGACATCATGGACGCCGAGAGTGCCGAGGACGCCGACGGGGCGCCTTCCAAACGTGGGAAAGCCGAGGCTGAGAGCGAGAAAGGCAGAAAGAAAGCAGCCGCCAAAAAGAACGACACGAAGCCGGTAGCCACTGAACAGCTCGAGAAGACCAACGATCCGGTGCGGATGTACCTCCGTGAGATGGGCACGGTCAAGCTGCTTGATCGCGAGGGCGAGGTCGACATCGCCCAGCGCATCGAAGCTGGAGAGGCAAAGGTCTTCATTGCCCTGTCGAAAGAGCCGGACCTCCTCGAGCTCTTCCTGCGGACCAACGAGCAGGCGCGGAGGGAACGGCGCGGTGTTCGCGAGCTGCTTCAGACCAGCACCGGCGAGCTCGATGAGAAGGCCCAGGACCGTGTGCGCGAGGGTCTGAAGCTCTTCCGGACCATTACCAGGCTGGATGGTGAGTCACGTGAGCTGCGGCGTCGTTTGCGTCGCTGCAAAAAGGCTGGCAAACGCTATCAGGAATTGTCGGACAAGATTGACGCCAACACCGCTGACACGGCCATTCTGGTGCGGCGCGCAGACTTCACGACCACCACTCGGAACCGCCTTCTGACCTTCTTTGGCGAGGTCGAGCGGCAGTTCGCGATCCCAATCCAGACCATTAACCGGGACAAGAAGAAGCTCCAGCAGGAGCGCAACGTGGAGCGCCGCCAGTTTTACTCCTCTCGCATCGAGCGTTACGAGGATGAGTTGGAACGCCTCGAAGATCGTTTCCAAATTCCCTACGAACGCCTCAAGGTCCTTCTGACCGAGGTGCGGCGTGGCGAGGCCGAGACCGACAGCGCGAAACAGGAGCTGATCGTCGCAAACCTTCGGCTGGTTGTCTCGATTGCCAAGAAGTACACCAACCGTGGTCTGCAGTTCTTGGATCTCATCCAGGAGGGCAACATCGGCCTCATGAAGGCGGTGGACAAGTTCGAGTATCGGCGCGGATACAAGTTCTCCACCTATGCCACGTGGTGGATCCGGCAGGCGATCACGCGCGCGATCGCCGACCAGGCCCGCACGATTCGAATCCCGGTCCACATGATCGAAACCATCAACAAGCTCACCCGCACCACCCGCATGTTGGTGCAGGAGCTCGGCCGCGAGCCTTCAGTGGAAGAGATCGCCGCCCGAATGGAGATGCCGGTCTCAAAAATCCGCAAAATCCACAAGATCTCGCAGGAGCCGATTTCCCTCGAGACTCCGATCGGCGAGGAGGAGGATTCCCACCTCGGAGATTTCATCGAGGACACCAACTCTGTTTCGCCTATCGAGGCGGTGATCATGCGGACTCTCAAGGATCACACCGAGAACGTGCTCAAGTCCCTGACCCCGCGCGAGGAGCAGGTGTTGAAGCTGCGCTTCGGAATCGGCGATGGTACCGAGCATACCCTCGAGGAGGTGGGCCGGACCTTCAATGTTACCCGCGAGCGTATCCGGCAGATCGAGTACAAGGCGCTGCGCAAACTGCGGCACCCGACTCGAGCGCATCTGTTGAAGCCATTCTCCGACAGCGGAAGCTGAGGCCCCCGAGCTGGCAAAGCGCTCCTAATTTCAACGCGCTTTCCTTTCATCGCCCTCCCCGAGAGGATGCCAGGCACACCGATTCTCCCAGTCGGGTTCTGGAAGCAGAATCGCGGTCCAGCGAATCGGGATGCCAGGCACCTCCGATGAACGCTCCCTGTTATTGCAGATCGGGACGCGAGAATGGGGGGAATCCGAAATCCGAAATTACCCGGGGTGGGCCGGGCGGTAATTCCTCATTTCTTGCTGTACGCCCCGCGTCGCGGTACCATACGCCGGGGCCCATAGCTCAGCGGTCAGAGCCGCCGGCTCATAACCGGTCGGTCCCAGGTTCGAATCCTGGTGGGCCCATAGTTGGCCCGCCGAGAAGAGAGTTGTGTTGAATTTGCAGCGAGGGGCAATGGTGAGCAACGCACATCACGATCTTGTCAACCTGGTTCGCCTCCAGAGTGTCTACGACGCTATCTCGGAGGCCATTGCCGAACACAACACTGCGCCCGCAGAGATCCGAAGTCTGCAGGAAGCGAATCGTCTTCGCCAGGAAGAGCTCAAAGAGATGGAACGTCAGTTGCGGGCGCACGAAGAGGAGCTCAAGGAGGTGCGGAAGAAAGAAGCCGAGTGGGAGCTCGAGCTCGAGCACTTCCAGAAGCAGAAAAGCGTTGTCACCAACGAACGCGAATTCACAGCCGTGATCTCCGAAATCGACTATGCGAACAAGGCCATCGAGGAGACTTCGGCACGAAGGAAGGAGCTCGAGGAAGCCATCTCCCAGGTCGGCGAGGAGATCAAAGAGCGGCGCGAGGCGCGCCCCGACGAGGAGACCGCCCAGAGTGAGGTTGTCGCCTCATGGGAGAAGCAAAAGGAAGAGATCCTGAAGAAGGTGCATAAGCTGTCAAATGATGCCAAGAAAATCGAGGCCGAGATTCAGCCAAAGCACCGTGCCCGTTTTCTGCGGTTGCTTGAAAGCAAGCAAGGGACTTCGGTTTCCAAGGTCGTTGACGGTTCGTGCTCGCTATGCCACTTCGCGCTGCGACCCCACCTCCAGCAACGGGTTCGGCGTTGTGAGGAGATTATTGACTGCGAGCACTGCCACCGCATTCTCTATTTCGAGGAGACGCTGACAGACGAGCGCCACGCATCCGAGCAATGATCTTGAGCCCGCATATCTCACCAAGTTTCTACTGCGGCCGCAAATCTGGCGAGATATGCGGGCTGGATTAGCGGATCGGCTGTCTGCGGTCCGGCGCCGGGTCGACGCCGCCGCGCGCAATTGTTCCCGGGATCCGGCGACGATCACGCTGATAGCGGTCGGCAAGACCTTTCCGGCCGCGGTGGTTAACGAGGCCGTTACGGCTGGGGCGACCGATCTCGGCGAGAACCGCGTGCAGGAGGCGGTAGCCAAGAAGCCCGGAGTGGCGAATGCACGGTGGCATCTCATCGGACCGCTGCAACGCAACAAAGCCCGTGCCGCCCTCGACGTCTTTGACATCGTTCACACGGTTGATCGATTGGAAATCGCGGACCGCCTCCAGTACCTGCTCGCAGAGCATTGGCCTGGAAGGAAACTGGATGTCTTGCTCGAGATCAACATCGCAGATGAGTCGCAAAAAGCCGGGGCGCAATCAGAGGACACGAGTCAGCTCCTCGAGCACGTCCTCGACTGCGATCGGCTCGTGGTGCATGGGCTGATGGCGATTCCACCCTGGGCGGAGGATCCCGAGGCCTCGCGACCCTGGTTTCAAAAACTCTGCGAACTCCGTGATCGCCTCGAAGACGAGATCGGCCACCCTCTGCCCGAACTCTCCATGGGCATGAGCCACGATTTCGAAATCGCCATCGCGGAGGGCGCGACCATGGTCCGTGTCGGCACCGCGATATTTGGACCGCGTGGGTAGCATCGTCAGCCAACCCCGGCGCCTCGATATCGCTTGACGCGTGGTCTTGGAAAACGCAAAGACGCAAAGAGCGCAAAGAAGCCGCAGAGAATGTTCTCTGAGTTTCTCTTGGTGTTGGACTTCGCGTTCTTTGCGGCTTCGCGGTGACAACATTTCAGCAGTTCAGAAGGGCCATGAAATAGTGCGTTGGAGTGGAATCTACGTTGGCAACTGCAAGTCGCCGTATGCGATGTCCGACAGCGCTGTTGAGGCCGGCCCGCCGTCACGTCGTCTCAGGTTGATCGAGCAAATATCCAATCTTCCTCTTGCTCAATGTCGTACTTTGTGAAAAAATTCTCAGCCGTCCGGTTGATTGAAGATTTATGGAACAGAACTCTCCTGAAGGGCGAGAACTCGAGGCCGTGACGAAGCTCGCGGCGCAATCGGCGCCTCGTTGCATCGAGTTTCTCCACGATCTGGTGACAGTGCCGTCACCGAGTCGCAGTGAGCGTCTCGCCTGTGAGCGTGTGATGCGCGAGATGGAGTTGCTCGGCTATCGCGACGTCCACCTCGACGACATGGGAAATGTTCTCGGGCGCGTCGGGTCGGGCCCGCGGATTCTCGCCTATGACGCCCACATCGACACCGTCGGCATCTCGAACCCGACCCATTGGCGCTATGACCCGTTTCGAGGCATCGTCACCGGGGGCATTCTCTTCGGGCGCGGGGCGTCGGACCAGAAGGGCGGTCTGGCTGCGTTGGTCCACGGGGTAGCCCTGGCCGACCAGATTGGATTGCCCGATGAAGTGACGTTGTGGGTGGCGGCGACCGTCGACGGTGAAGACTGTGTCGGTCTTGCCTGGCAGTA
Organism: uncultured Thermoanaerobaculia bacterium; assembly: GCA_964423595.1. GTDB lineage: Bacteria > Acidobacteriota > Thermoanaerobaculia > Thermoanaerobaculales > Sulfomarinibacteraceae > Sulfomarinibacter. Next base: position 60,456 of record CAYRFI010000003.1, read on the forward strand.
TCTCCTCAACGAGACGCCCCTGCGACCCGAGGTGGTCGTCATCGCAATGCCCTCACACCTCGGTGTGTGTTACGGCCAGCGTGGTCGCATGGAGGTGGAAGTCGCCACCTCAGGGTTTTCAACCCATGGTTCGCAGCCGGATCGGGGGAAGAATGCGATCTCCGCTATGTTGCCGGTGATCGACGGTCTGAACCGTCTTCACCGGGAGCTCGAGATCGACCATCCGATGCTCGGCCGCGGTTCTTTGGCGGTCACTGGAATCACCTCACAGTCACCCTCATTGACCGCGATCCCGGATGGTTGCGTCATTCACGTGGACCGTCGACTGACCATCGGTGAGACAGCCGAAGACGCGCTGGCGCAGATGCGAGAGGTTGCCGAGGCTGCGACCGAGGGAACCGAGGTGCGCCTCCTGCACTACGGTCTGCCATCATGGCGGGGCTTCACCTACCCGACCGATAAAGTCTTTCCCGCCTGGGAGACCGCCGAGAACGGCGCAGCCGTGCGCGCGGCGATGGCAACGGCGGAACAGGTGCTGGGACGTACGCCTCGAATCCACCGCTCGGCATTTTCATCGAACGGATGCGCTACGGCGGGTATTTATGGTATCCCGACGGTCGGTTTCGGCCCTGCCGACGAGCTCCATTCGCACACGGTCAACGACCAGATTCCACTCGCCCAGCTCGAACCCGCGATGGCGTTCTATGCCACATTTCCGCAGGTCTATCTGGAGTCATCCAACGAAGTAGGCTGAGAGCCGACTCTCGCTGGAACCCCAATGTTCAATTCATCCAAGTAAAGAGTGAAGGGTTAAGAGTGAAGCCCACCTTACCCCCTTTACTCTTAACTCTTAACCCTTGACTCCGTTCAATGGACTGGCGCGGTTACGATAGCCCCATGCCCGAGCTCCCCGACATCATGGTCTATATCGAGGCGCTGCGGCGCTGCGCCGTTGGCGCGACGCTCGGGAAGATTCGAGTCTCGGACCCGTTCGTGCTTCGCACCGTTGCTCCAACGACCGAAGAGTTCAGTGGCCGTGAGTTGGTCGGTGTTTCAAGGATCGGCAAACGCATTGTTCTGGCATTTGCCGGTGATCTGCACGCTGTCATCCACCTGATGATCGCGGGCCGTCTGCGGTGGCGAGCTGAGGGAGCTAAAACGCCCGGTCGTGGCGCACTGTTCGAGTTCTTCTTCTCCACCGGCACGCTCGTTCTCAACGAGGCGGGGTCGAAGCGCCGAGCGTCCCTCCATCTGGTCGAGGGCCGGGCGGCTCTGGCGGAGCACGATCCGGGGGGCCTCGAGGTGCCCGCGGCCGATCTCGATGCCTTCCGCGCGGCGATCTCCAGCGAGCGCCATACCCTCAAGCGGACTCTCACCGACCCGCGGATCCTGAGCGGCATCGGCAACGCCTACTCCGACGAAATCCTCCACCGTGCGAGGCTGTCGCCGTTCCGACTTTCCGATACCCTGTCCGATGCGGAAATGGAGGTGTTTTTCAAGTCCACGGTGGCGGTGCTCGGCCAGTGGACGGAGTGTCTGCGCAAGGAGGCTGGAGAGGACTTCCCAACCAATGTCACCGCCTTCCGCGAGGGGATGGCGGTGCACGGACGCTTCGGCAAGCCCTGCCCCGACTGTGGCGCGCCGGTGCAACGGATCCGCTACGCCGAGTCCGAGTGCAATTACTGCGCCGGCTGCCAGACCGGCGGCCGCATCCTCGCTGACCGCTCACTCTCGCGCCTCCTCAAGGCCGACTGGCCGAAAACCCTGGATGACCTCGAACGACGGTCGAAGTAGCGAGAAAGACCACAGAGGCACAGAGGCACAGGGAAAACACAGAGACTATCTTTTGAGTCCGTTGCAACCACGAAGACACAAAGACACGAAGGTCTCACAAAGCCACCCTCCCTCCCAATACTGCCCATAGATAACGCAGATAACGCTGATCCCGCCCACCCGCTCATTTTTGAACCGCAAAGAACCGCAAGGCCACCCGACCATCCGCCCCGCAAAGACGCAAAGATGCGAACGCTGAGCACGACGTGGAACCGCTGAATGACGGCAGAACGACAGGCGATCGGAAGTCGCCTGTCGCCGGAGAGAAGCTCGCGAGCTCCGAATGTAGGCATTCGTTGTCGCATCGCTTCTCTCCGGCTGACGTGCCCGAGGCACGTCGGTTCTGCCTTCCTTCCTTTCTTGGGTGGGCGGGTGGATCTGCGCTCATCTGTGTGATCTGTGGGCATTTTTGGTCGTTGGAATGCTCGAGGGCGTCGGCGTCAGCGGTGACGCAATCCAAAGGGCAACACTATGTGCGTTATCTGCGGTTTGTCCGGGAGTGGGCGGGTGGTTTGGTGATTTCTTGGTGTCTTCGTGCCTTCGTGTTTGCGATGTGGGTGGGTGGGCGGCTCTGTGCCCTCTGCGCCTCTGTGGTTATTCGCTCGTCTCGAGCACCCGCGGTAGATCGGCCACGGTGTCAATTGCCGTCGTCGGCAACGCGAGCTTGCCGTTGGCGTCGCGGGTCGCCAGGGCGACTCGACCGAAGCCGAGGGCGGAGGCCTCACGGACCCGTTCCGCCGCCCGGCTCACGGCGCGCACCTCGCCGAGCAGACCGATCTCCCCGAATATTGCGAGCTCCGGCGCCAGCGGAACGTCAGCCGCCGAGGAAACCAACGCCGCTGCGACCGCCAGATCGAGGGCGGGTTCGCGCAGCGACAATCCGCCGACGAGGTTGACGAACACATCGCGGTCGGCGAACGAGATTCCTGCGTGCCGCTCGAGCACCGCCAGCAGGAGGGCGAGACGGGACGAGTCGAGGCCCTGCGCCACGCGCCGCGGAGTGCCGAGCACTGAGGGCGCAGCCAGGGCCTGCACCTCGACCAGCAGCGGCACGGTGCCCTCGAGGGCCACCGCCACAGCCGAACCGGCTGCTCCACTGCGGCGGTCTTCGAGAAGCCACGCCGAAGCGTTCTGCACCGGTTCGAGACCGCGGCCGGTCATCGAGTAGAGTGCGAGCTCGGCGATTGTGCCATAGCGGTTCTTGCCGGCGCGGAGTGCTCGGAGGTCGTGGCCGGGCTCGCCCTCGAGCGACATGACGACGTCCACCAGATGTTCGAGCAGCTTTGGTCCGGCAATCGAGCCTTCCTTGGTGACGTGGCCGATCAGCACCACCGGGACGCCACGGGTCTTGGCGAAGTGCTGGAAGCGGCTTGCCACCTGGCGCACCTGGCTCACCGAACCGGCGACGGCATCGACGTCGTCGAGAATGGCGGTTTGAACCGAATCCACCACGACGAGGCGCGGTTCGATTGCCTCGAGCTGGGCGAACACCGCGTCGCACGATGTTTCCGGCAGCAGCAGGAGCCCCTGGTGGAGACCGTCGATCCGACGCGCGCGCAGCGCCACCTGCTCCGCGGATTCCTCACCGGTGACATAGACCACCGGACCGTTGTCCCTGGCGAGCTCGGCCGCCACCTGCAACAGCAGGGTAGACTTGCCGATCCCGGGCTCACCGGCGAGCAGCACCAGCGAGCCGGGCACCAGCCCTCCGCCGAGAACCCGATCGAGACCGCCGAGACCGGTGCCGAGGCGGACCGAAGGCGTCGCCGCGGCGTCGGTCACCGGTACCGCCTGAGCGCCACGGCGTGGTGCAGCACCGCCCTTCTTCTTCTTTCGCGGCGCGGCCGGCTGCTCGGCAAAGCTGTTCCACTCGCCGCAGCCCGGGCACTGGCCGAGCCATTTGCCCGACTCGTGGCCGCAGGAGGTGCAGAAGAAGATGGTCTCGGTCACCGGACTTCGTCAGTGGAGCGCGCCGCCGGCAAGACCGAGGCTGTACTTGACGTCCTCGTCGCTCCAGGTGATGCCGCCGCCGAAGAGGACCGAGGATTTTTCGGAAACCAGCGGATCGTCCCAGCCCGCGGTCACGAAGATGTGGGGGCTGATGAAGTATCGGCCCTCGAACTTGAGATGCACGCCCTCGTCGAACTCGCGGCCGAAATCGTAGGCCTCGAAGACCAGGGTCATGGGCCGTTTGCCGAGCTTGATGCTGTGGTCGACGCCGACGCCGCCGGACGACTCGATCAGCCCGGCTCGGATGATGGTGTCCGCGAAGACCCGATATCCGACCTGGGCGTTGATGCCGACCTTGTCGGAGGTCTTGATCCTCTCCTGCAGATAGGACTCTTGGGTCCCGTCGGGGTAGGTGGTGGTCACATACTGTGAGTCCGTACGGACTTGCCCGTACGGCAGGTCGACCCCTTCAATCCGGAAGAACCTCTTCTTGGTGGTCCAGAGATCGAATCCGAAGGCCAGGCGGCTTTGGTCGGTCGAGGCCAGCGCTTCACCGCGAAGCGCCACCTCGAGCTGATATCGGCGGTACCGGCCCATGGTCTCGTTGAGCGTGTCGATCCCGCCTTCGATCGAATCGAGGGTCTGGTTGAGGTTGTCGACGGTGGTTTCGTCGTTGACCAGTTTGCCGATCGAGCCCTCGCCGGAAGAGATCTTGCCGGTGATCTGATTCAAGTTCTCGGCCGAGATCTGCAGCCGATCGGTGAGCTCGCGGATGTTGCCCATCGAGGCCTGGAGGTCGTCCCGATTCTCCCCGACAACGCCGTTGAGCTGGTCGGCGAGGGTGTTCATTTTTTCGGTGATCTTCGGAAGCTCGTCGCGCAGGGTGGCGGAGAAGTCCTTGAAGTTCTCAGTCGTTTGGTTGACGTTGGCCTGGTTCTCCGCGATCAGCACCTTGAGTGACGCCGTCAGGTCGCGAATGTTGGCGACGATCTCCTCGATCGCCTCCTCACCCTGCGGCCCGCCGATGGATTCGCGCAGTGCCTCGGTGACCTCCTTGACGTCGGCGCCGATCTCGGCCGCCACCTGCATGACGTCGTCAAAGGAGGGCAAGGTCGTGCCGCTGAGCTCGGAGCCGGCAGGGAGCAGCGGCGCGGTCGGATCACCGGGCAGGATCTCGATGTACTTGTCACCGAGCATTCCGAGGCTGGTGATCTGGGCCCAGGCGCCCTCATGCAGTCGCACGTGAGGGTCAAGCGAGAGCTTGAGCAGGGCCTCGGATCCGTCGAGATTGACCGCCTCCACCTTGCCGACGCGAACCCCGGCAATCCGTACCGCCGCCTTGCGGTCGAGGCCGGCCACCGATGGGAAACGGGCGGTCACTTCGAGGCGGTCGCCTCGTTCACCGACCGGAATGTCCTCGATCTTGATGATGAACACACCGAGGATGATCAATCCGGCGAGCATGAAAAGGCCGATGCGTGCAGCAGGGGTCATGGGTGGTCCTCCTCGGGAACCTCGCCTTTGAGAAACGCCCGGACGAACCAATTGTCCGATTCCAGGAAGCGATCCGGCGTGTCGACGAGCAGGATCTTCCCGCGGCGCATGATGGCGACCCGGTCGGCAATTTTCGTCGCGAGCCCCATGTCGTGGGTGATGGTCACCGCGGTGACTCCGAGCTCGGTCCGCAACTGGTTGATGACTGTGCCGATGGCGGCGGTGTTGATCGGATCGAGGCCGGTCGTTGGCTCGTCGAAAAGCAGGATTTCGGGCTCGAGGGCGATCGCGCGAGCAAAGCCCACCCTCCGCCGCATGCCGCCTGAAAGCTCAGATGGCATCTTGTCCTCGATGCCGGGCAGCCGCACCAGCTCGAGGCATTCGCGGACCCGCATCGCGACTTCCTTCTCGGGCTTCTTGGTGTGGCGGCGGATCGGAAAGGCGATGTTGTCTCCTACGTTCATGGAGTCGAAAAGTGCGCCTTCTTGAAAGGTCATGCCGAATTTTTTCCGCAGCTCGAGCACGGCCTCCGGCGAGGCGAGGGTGAGATCGACGCCGTCGACCACCACGTTGCCCTCGTCCGGCTGAAGGAGACCGATGAGATGTTTGATGAACACCGACTTCCCGGCGCCCGAGCCGCCGACCAACATCAGCGACTCACCACGCCCGATCTCGAGGTCAATGCCCCTGAGAACCTTTTTCTCACCGAAAGACTTGTAGAGGCCGATGACGCTGATCATCGGACCGGCGGGGCTCTGAACCGCGGAGGTGGCTGAGATATGTGGGCTCGACATCAGAAGAGGATCTTTGTCAGGAAGAAGTCGGAGAGAAGAATGTAGAGACAGGCCGTGACCACCGCCGATGTCGTCGACCTTCCGACCCCTTCGGCGCCGCCCGAGGTGTAGAAGCCCTTGGCGCAGCCGGTGACCGACAGGATGAGCCCAAAGAAGGCCGCCTTGATGAGCCCCGAGGTGATGTCGTTGACCTCCAGAAACTGGAATGTGCGCTCAATATAGAGGTAGCTGTTGGCGCCGAAGAGGCCGACCGAGATGAGCCAGCCGCCGATGATGCCGATCGCGTCGCCGACCAGGGTGAGGATCGGCAGCATCAGAATCGAGGCGTTGACCCGCGGCACCACCAGGTAGTGGATCGGCTCGGTAGCCATCGCATAGAGGGCGTCGATCTGCTCGGTGACGCGCATCGTGCCGAGTTCGGCGGCCATCGCCGATCCAACCCTTCCCGCCACCATCAGCCCGGTCAGCACCGGAGCCAGCTCGCGAGTCAGTGACAGCGCCACCACCGAACCGACAAAACCTTCGGCGTGGAATCGCTCGAATCCGCGATAGGTCTGGAGCGCGAGCACCATGCCGGTGAAGAGGCAGGTCAGGAAGACGACCGGGATCGAGTCCCACCCGGCCCTCACCATCTGCCGCATCAGCTCGGTGCCGTCGAACGGCCGGCGGAAGGTCCACATCACGCTCGACGCCATGATGTAGAAAAAGCGTCCGAGGTCGTCGAGGCCTCGGATGACGAGGCTCCCGAGATCGTCGAGCCAGCCGACGATACCCGCCGGGCGGACGGCTGCCTCTACCACGGTGCGTCGCCGTCGTCGTGGCTGAAGTCGGCGTTCTCGAAGCGCGTGAACTCGTGTTGGAAGATGAGATCGACCTCGCCGATCGGGCCGTTGCGTTGCTTGGCGATGATGAGCTCCGCGCGCCGCGGGTCCTCGACCTCACGGTCGTAGACCGATGGCCGGACGATAAACATCACGACGTCCGCATCCTGCTCGATCGAGCCTGATTCGCGAAGGTCCGATAGCTGCGGCCTGTGGTCGCCGCCGCGCCGTTCCGGCTGACGCGAGAGCTGCGACAGCACCAGCATCGGCACGTCGAGCTCTTTGGCCACCGCTTTGAGGTTGCGGGAGATGGCGGAGACCTCCTCGTTGCGGCTGTTGAAACGGGCGCCGCCCGACATCAGCTGCATATAGTCGACCATCACCAGATCGAGACCACGCTCCTGCTTGAGGCGGCGCGCCTTGGCCGACAGCTCGAGGGCGGTGATGCCGGGCGTGTCATCGATCCATAGATTGACATCGCGCAGCGACTGCGCGGCGAGCTCGAGCTTGGGCCAGTCGGACTTGGCGAGGTAACCGCCGGCGATCCGCTTCTGGTCGACTCGCGCCTCGGATGACAGGAGTCGTCGGACGAGCTGTTCGGCCGCCATCTCGAGTGAAAAGATGGCAACGTGTTTGCCGCCTCGCAGCGCGGCGTGAGCGCAGATGTTTGCTCCGAGCGAGGTCTTGCCCATCGACGGCCGCGCGGCGAGGATCACCAGGTCCTTGCGCTGGAGGCCGGAGGTGAGCTCGTTGATGCGAACGAAGCCGGTGTCGAGACCCGTTAGGGTCGAGTGGGTTTCTCGCGCGGCCTCGATGTTGGCGAGCTCCGAGTCGGTGAGGCCGCGGATCGGCACCAGCCCGCCGGAAAGGGTGTCCTCGGCGATGTGGTAGACGTCCTTCTGGGCCGACTCCACCGCCTCGCGGGCTTCGCCGTGGTCGAGCGAGCAGGTCGAGATGATGCGCTGCGCGGCCGCCATCAGCTGGCGCTTGACCGCCTTGTCGTGGACGATCTCGGCATAGTGGATGACATTGGCGACATCGGGCAGGGCGTCGACCAGCGACGACAGATAGGAAACACCGCCGACCTGCTCGAGCCGCCCCTGTTCGGTGAGATGGTTGCGGACCGTCAGAAGATCGGCCGCGTCGCCCTTTTCGTGGAGATCGAGGCAGCCCTGGTAGACGATGCGGTGGCTCTCGAGATAGAAGTGGTCGACCCGGAGCTTTTCGATGATGTGGAGCATCGCGCCGGGGTCGAGCAGCACCGCGCCGAGGACCGCGCGTTCGGCGTCGGGGTCGTGCGGCAACCGGTCGGCGATCGTGCCGGGGCCGCTGACCACGTTTCCAGGACTCGTGCTGCTCATGGGGTTCTCATCCTACCTCAGAAACTCTCGTTGGCCACCACCCACCCATCCTCCCACCGAGAGTTTCTGAGGGGAGAGGGTGTTTATAGCTGGCCCCGGAGTTGACATCGCTTCTGCAAGGCCCCAAGCCGAGAAAGCCGTCCAGCCGAATAGCCGTATAAGCCGTACTACCCGGGTTGGGCGGGCTTGTCACGGCGCAGCCCGAAGGGCGAAGCCGGATGAACAAAAAAACCGGCCCGAGCTTGTGCCCGGGCCGGGATGAGTTACGAGGTTTTATGTCAGGTCAGAAGGACCAGCGCACACCGATGCGAGCGCGCCAGCGCGAACGGATGTCGTCGTACTCGTAGATTGGATTGTTTTCCGGGTCGGTGACGTAGCCCGTGAGCTCGTAGATGGGCAGGCCGGTTTCGCTGACCCCCTGGTAGTAGACCGGCTGGGTGGTGTAGTAGATGTATTGCACGAGCCCGGAGTCGCTGTCGATGAGGTTCCAGAAGTTGAAGATGTCGAGTGAGACCTGGAGCGATGATCTGCCGGGGATCGGGATGTTCTGGCGGATCGCGAGGTCGGTCTGGGTGATCCAGGGACAGAAGGACGCGTTGCGCGGCGCCATCTGGCCCGCGTACTTGTCGAGCCCGGTCTTCTGGAGGTAGGCCTCGAGCTGGTCCCAGGTGCCGTTGGTGAGGACGACGTCGTCGGGTCCCGTGGGCACATAGATCAGGTCGTTATCATCGGCATAGTCCCCGTTGGCCGTTTCGTAGGGATAGACGTCGCCCATGATAACCGAGTAGGGCCTGCCGCTCTGGCGGTTCCAGAACGCCGACACCACCGTCGACCACCTCGAGCCGCGGTTGAACTCGTAGTTGAGGTTGACGACCGCGCGGTGCTTGATCTGGAAGCTGGAGGTCGAGAGGCCGAGGTTGTTCGGGTCGAAGGCCGGCATGTACTGCCAGTTCGAGATCGCGCGGCTCGATGTGCCCTCGTTGACCACGTTGGCCTCGCCGTAGGTGTAGGACACGGTGCCCCAGATCGGCTGCTGGCCGTAGGGCAGCTCGAGCTTGAGGATGGCGTTGAGAGCGTCGCCCTTGCTGGTGTTGGTGAGGTAGTAGGCGCCCACGAAGTCGGTGCTCACCCGCTCGAAGAACGGGCGACCGTCGAAGGGCAGGAACAAGCCGGTCTGCTCGATGTTGAGGTTCTTGTAGTCGATCTCGTTGGCGCTCTTGCCGTACATGACCTCGGCGGTGGCGACCATGTTCCACCACGGCAGGCGGTGGTCATAGGCGAGATTGGCGCGCCAGGTCTGCGGAAAGTTGAAGTCCGGGTCGATGGCGTTGATATCCTGGGTGGTGGCGCCGCCGATTTCTGTCGGCTGGTTGTCGGGATCGGGGTTGAACTGGACGTCGCCGTAATATTGGATACTGGTCTGGCTGATGCCGGTGCGGCCGTAGTTGTTGGAGACCCAGACGTAGGGGGTGCGGCCCGTGAAGAGGCCGACGCCGCCGCGTAGCTGCGCGACGCCGTCGCCCGCGATGTCCCAGTTGAAGCCGATCCGGGGCGACCACAGCATGTTCCCGTCCGGGATGCTGTCGGTGCGCACCCCGTAAACGTCCTCGACGTCCGGGTTATAGGCTGGAGTGTCGGGGAAGAAGGGCACGTCCAACCGCAGACCGTAGATCAGGGTGAAATTCGATTTGACACGCCAGGTGTCGCCGGCGTAGAGGCCGATCTGGTAGGTGTTGAAGGTGTCGGCCGGATTGTTCGGATCGTTGGCATAGGTGTAATTGTAGCGGTTGGCGATGCCGGCGTAGTAGGCGTCGAGGTCGAAAAAGCGATAGTCGCCGAAGCCGTTCTGGATGAAGAGGTTTTTGAACTTGTAGAACTCGTTGTGGGTTCCGAGGACGATCTCGTGGTTGCCTTTGAAGAAGGTGAAGTCATCGGTGAGCTCGACGATGTCGGTGTCGAGGCCGTTGTAGGTCGAGTAATTCTCGGTGCCGAACTCCCACGCGTGGTAGTCTCCATCGACGTTTTGGATGGTGACGTGCGGGAACCGGTCGCCGACGCCGGTGCGTTTGTCGCGGATCGTCTGGTAGGTGACGCGCAGCTCGTTGAAAGAGCTGCCGCCGAAGACCGCGTTCCACTGGCCGACCAGCGAATTGGTCTTGTTCTTGAAATCGTAGGCCTCGCTGGGCCACTCGTACCAGGTGGTGCTGGGACGGTTGATGATGTTGCCGGCGTCGACGTAGTTGTAGCGCGCGATGAGGGTGTTGCTCTGGTCGAGGTTGACATCGAAGCGCAGGAAGAACTTGTCGCTCGGAGTCTCTTTGGTCAGTTCACCGAGACCGCCGGGGTCGAAGCCGTAGGTGTCCATCGTGTACTGGCGGAGCTCTTCGGTTTCGGCCACGAAGTTGCAGTTCGACCAGCACGCGCCGGTGACACCGTCGAGCGAATAGCCGGTCGGCCGGTCGAGGGTGTTGTGGCCCCAGCTGGTGAAGAAGAAGATCTTGTCCTTGGAGAGCGGCCCGCCGAGGGTGAAGCCGTACTCGGTGTCCTCGTAGGTCCCGAACGTCGGGAAGTAGTCGGGCCCGTCGCCGACCGTGCTGTCGGTGAGGGTGTAGCCGAAGACGCCGCCGTGGAAGTTGTTGGTGCCGGAGCGCGTGATGATGTTGACGGCGCCGCCGGTGAAGCCGCCCTGGCGGACGTCGAAGCTCGAGGTCACGAGCTGCAGCTCCTGGACCGCGTCGAGCTGGATCGGCTGGGTCCCGCTCTGGCCGCCCGGGGTGCCGCTGGCGGCGAGGCCGAAGACGTCGTTGTTGACCGCGCCGTCGATCGAGATGTTGTTGTAGCGCGGGTTGCGGCCCGACACCGTCAGCGACGTCGGTTCGCCATTCGAGGCGCTCCAGGTCGAGAACACCGGGTTGGTGCGCGCGAAGTCGTAAACGTTGCGCTCGACCGAGGGCAGGGCCAGCAGGGAGCCCTGCGACACCGAGCTCGCAACGCCCATCTTGGTCGGGGCGATCAGCGGGCTCGACTCGCCGACGACCTCGATCTCGCCGGTGGCGGCCTCGAGCCGGAGGGCGAGCTCCAGATTGGTGGTCTCACCGAGGCGGACGTAGACGTCGTTCAGCGTCTGGGTCTCGAAGCCGGAGAGGCTCGCCTGTACGGTGTACGGACCGCCGACCTTCAGGTTGACCATCCGGAAACGGCCCTCAACATCGGTGACGGTACCGTAGCGGTTGCCGGTGGCTGGCAGCGTCGCGACCACCGCGACCCCGGGCACGGGTTCGCCGTTGGGATCCATGACCACGCCGCTCAGGGACCCGGTTGTCACCCCCTGGGCCTGGACGAGCCCTGCCCACACGAGGGTGCAGATGATAAAACAAACTGACTTCCTCATCATTTTGACCTCCCATTTCTCCCATCTAGATGGACGGGATCATACCACCTACCGGCGCTGTCAACCCTCGTTTCAAACGAGATTTTTGAAAAGCCTGGATGAAGTGTTTCTTCACCTCCCAAGAATCGATCTCAGTCTCTTCGGAGCGAGGTCTTTTTCAGCTCTCGAAAGACCTCGATGGCCTCATCTGTGGCGACTTTCTGGTCCAGAGCGACGCCTTCGTCGGTTGGCAGGACCCAGCCGATCCCGCCGGCGCTTCGCTTCTTGTCATGCCCGATATGGGAGCGGACAGATTCCGGATCGATCTCGGCCAGGGAGGGCAGTGGGCCGAGGGTCGCGACGGCCGCGGAAATCGCCGTCTCGCCCTCGCTTGAAAGCACACCGTGGCGCCGTCCGAGCTGTGCCGCCGCCAGCAGGCCCCACGCCACCGCTTCACCGTGCAACAACTGGCGGTAGCCGGTGGCCGCCTCGAGGGCGTGGCCGAGGGTGTGGCCGAGGTTGAGGGCGGCCCGCGTTCCGGCCTCGCGTTCGTCCTCGCTGACCACGCGCGCCTTGACTGCGGCGGAGCGCATCACGAGCTCCTGCAGTTGCCCGGTCGAGAGCGTTTCCAGAATCGGGGGAATCGTCGTCAGCAGCTCGCGGTCGCCGATCCAGGCGGTCTTGATCACCTCCGCCATCCCCGCCCGCAGCTCGCGCTCGGGCAGGGTCGTCAGGGTCTCGACGTCAATCACCACCAGCCGCGGCGGCCAGAAGGTGCCGACCAGATTCTTGCCCTCTTTGAGGTTGACGCCGGTTTTGCCGCCGATAGCGGCGTCGACCATCGCCAAGAGAGTCGTCGGGACCGCAATCCAGTCGATGCCGCGGAGATAGATCGCGGCGGCGAATCCGGCGGTGTCGGTGAGGACCCCGCCGCCGACCGCGGCCACCGTGTCGCCGCGATGCAGCCTCGCGTCGAGCCACCGCCCGAACAGCCCCTCGACCGCCGACCAGCGCTTGTGCTCCTCGCCATCCGCAAGCTCGATCAGAGGTGTTTCGAGTGATGCGGCGGCCGGTTGACCCCACAATGGCCCAACCGTCGTGTCGCTGACAACCGACCGTGGGCGGGTGAGGCCTTCCTCTTCGATGTGCTCGGCCAGCCGGGAAACCGATCCGGCCTCAGCGATGACGCTGTAGGGACCGCGTCCACTCTCGACGGTCAGCCGTTTCATGGGCCTATCCTACTCGTCTCCTGATCTGTTGACACGCTTCCCGCAGGAACGCCGTCTGCTCTCCTCGCCCTTCCCGAGAGGATGCCAGGCACGCCGCCATGATGTTGAGGACAACATCATGCCGGGATGCCAGGCACCTCCGGTGATCGCGCCCGTATCGGCCTATAGCAGGACCGATACCTTGTTGCATGTCACTTCTCCGCAACCATGTTGCGACCGATAAACCAATTGCCGTCCACCGCCGGTCGCCACGGCCGGTGAGAGTCCAGATAGTCGCCGATGAGATCCGGCATCTCCTCGGACGACCGCCACACGACCTCCGCTGTCGCTAAATGTGGATAGAAGCCGCCACCAGCCGCGCGGTACGAGTTACAAGCAACGATGAACTCTGCCTCGGGATCGAGGGGCAGCCCGTTGTAGCGGAGATCCCGGATCCTCGATCCTTCGGGGCGGGTGGGATCGATGCGATATTCGACTCCCGCCATGTTGTCGACGTTGTAGTGGGGAATCCCGGCATCGGTCACTACCGTGCAGCCCTCGGGCGCGCACTCGAGGCCATCGTAATAGCGCGCCGCGTGCTCGAGCACATCGCGGACCTGAGCCCCGGTCAAACGCACCGCGACCAGTGTATTCGGGTAGACGTAAAAGGCGTGGATCCAGCGCCAGTTGACGGGTCCCGCGAGCAGGGCCGGGGCGTTGGTGTTGAGGAGTGCGGCCAGCGAGAGATCGGCCCCCGAAGCATCCATCTGCACCTCGTGCAGAAGGTCCACGGCGGCGCAGTCCTCGAGTCGGCAGCGGTCGACGCGGACATCGCCGCTCACCTCGCCCACCGGCGCGTCGAGGGCGGCCTGCACCCGCTGGTGGGCGAGGGTGAAGGCGCCCGTGATCTCGGGGTCGGCCGCCACCCCTGTGCACTCCAGGTTTTCGCCCTGTCGGCCGGTGATGTGCCAGCCCTCGTCGTTCCTTTCGAGGCGGAGATCGATCCGGGTCAGGATCCGAGCCCGCGCCGCGGGCTGGGACACCAAGACGCCGTTGACCACCCGCGGCGGGATGTCGTCGTGGGTGTGGCCGGTGAGGAGGACGTCGATGCCGGGGACCGCGGTCAGCCGCCAGACGAAGTTCTCGTGATCGGTGCCGTCGGCCTCGCCGGTGTCGGGGTCGCGCTCGAATCCGGTGTGCGCGAGGACCACGACGACATCGCAGCTCTCCTCGTCGCGCAGTACCGGCACCCACCGCCGCGCGGCGGTGTCCATCGGCTCGAAGACGAGCCCGCGGTAATTTTCCGCCTTCTCCCATCCCGGGACGTTGGGGGTGGTCAGACCGAGGACCCCGACCCGGATCGGCCCCTGCTCGAAGACTGCGTAGGGTTGGAACGCCGGCTCCTGAGTACCGGCGTGCAGGATGTTAGCGGACAGGAACGGAAACTCGGCCTGCTTCCGGGCCCGCTCGAGGACCTCGAGACCGAAGTTGAACTCGTGGTTGCCGACCGCCATCGCCTGGTAGCCGATGCGGTTCATGGCGTCGATGGTCGGGCTCGGCTCCCCCCACCGGACGAAAGTGAACTGTTCCAACGGAGTCCCCTGGATGGTGTCACCCGAGTCGAGCATCGTCACCGGGTGGTTGGTAGTCGAGCGGATCTCCTTGACCAGGGTCGCGATCTGGGCCAGAGAGCCACGGTCCGACGGCCGGTTGGCGTAGTCGTCGAACGGCAGCACTGCGCCGTGAAGATCCGATGTGTGGAGGATCGTCAGCTCGGCGGATGTGTTCTCGGCGGCCGTCGCGCAGGACGAGACGGCCACCACCAACGACACCCCGAGCACCCATGAAACGAAAGTCTGAATTCTGTTCATGTCGAGGCGGTGATTTTAGCACCGCCCGCCCATCCAGGGCTTGAGGCTTGTCGGCGGTATCGAGTTGCTCGTCAAGTCCCAAGCCACAAGCCTCAAGGCGCAGCTATTCGCATCTCGTATCTCGCATCTCCTGTATAACTGAGGCATGAGAAAGCTGCGCCTGCTCACCGGCGGTGAATCCCACGGTCCCGGCCTGACCGCAATCCTCGAGGGTCTCCCGGCCGGTCTCGAAGTCGACCGCGAACAGATCGACAGCTGGCTCAAAAGGCGTCAGCACGGCTTCGGCCGCGGAGGCCGCCAGCGGATCGAGAAGGACACCGTCGAGGTGACCGGTGGCCTGCGGGACGGGCGCACCCTCGGTTCGCCCCTTGTGCTCGGGATCGAGAACCAGGATTGGCAGAACTGGTCGGCGGTGATGGACCCGTGGCACGTAGATGCCGAGGAGGCCGCCAAAAGGCTCGTCAGCCGGCCGCGACCGGGCCACGCCGACTACTCGGGCGGGGCCGCCACCGATCAGCTCGGAGACATGCGCAACGTCCTCGAGCGGGCTTCGGCGCGCGAGACTGCGGCACGTGTGGCGGCGGGAGCGGTCTGTGTCCAGCTCCTCGCGCGGTACGGAATCGCCATGCGATCGGCAGTCCTCCGGGTCGGACCGGAGGAGGTCCTGGCAGGCTCTCCGACCTGGGACGATCTCGAGTCGGTGGATTTCTCCTCGCCCCTCGTGACCCCGAAACCCGACGACGAGGAACGGCTGGTCGAGGCGGTGCGTTCGGCGCGCGAGCAGGGTGAGACGATGGGCGGGGTGGTCGGGGCGGTTGTGCGTGGTCTGCCTCCGGGCCTCGGCTCTTACGTTCACTGGGATCGCAAGCTCGATGGCCGCATCGCCCAGGCGCTGGTGGCGATCCCCTCGGTCAAGGCGGCGACCATCGGTGACGGCATCGAGGTCGCGTCGGTCCTCGGTTCTGAGGCCCACGACCCCTACAAAAAAGTGGACGGCCGCCTCGAACGCGTCAGCAACCGAGCCGGCGGGCTCGAGGGCGGGGTCACCAACGGCGCCGACCTGGTGGTGCGCGCCTTCTTCAAACCGATCTCGACGCTGCGGCGCGGTCTGCCGTCGGTAGATCTCGCGAGTGGTGAAGCAGGTGCCACGGCCTGGGAGCGCTCCGACGTGACGGCCATTGGCGCAGCGCCGGTGATTGTCGAGGCGATGCTGACGCTGGTCCTCGCCGACGTCCTGCTCGAGAAGCTTGGCGGCGATGCCATCGCCGACACTGACGCGGCCTGGAAAGCTCTTGCCGCCCGCCTCGCCCCCTGGTGGAAGCCGGTCATCGCATAGTTTTGAGTGTTGAGTTATGAGTTTTGAGTTTGCTCCATCCACCCCGGAGACGGATATTCCGAATTCCGAATTCCGAATTCCGAATTCTCGATGCGCGTGAAACGCGCATCGAAGTACGGTTTCTGCGCCGGGGTTCGAGTCGCTGACCTCAAGGCGCGGCGCTTTGCCGCTGACGGAGGGCGCGGCGCCATTCTCGGCGCGCTCGTCCACAACGAGCGGGTGGTGCGCGAGCTCGAAGATCTCGGATTGAAGAGCGTGGAATCTCTCGATCACGCGCCAGGACCGACCGTTGTGTTTTCCGCACACGGGGTGCCGCCGTCTACCCACGACCGCGCCCGTGAGCTCGGGTTTGACGTTCTCGATACGACCTGCACTTTTGTCGTCGATATCCATGACGAGGTGGAGCTGGCGCTGGGCGACGGCTGTCATCTGGTATTCGTCGGCGATCCCGACCACCGCGAGGTGGTCGGCTACACCCACGATCTCGAGCCCGAGGTCTTCGACATCGTGTCAACGATGGAGGATGTCCGCCGAATCGATTGGAGTGTCTATCCGAAGCTCAAGGTGATCTACCAGACCACGCTCAACGCCGATGACTTCGAGGACATCGTTCGCGTCATCGAGGTGCAGAACCCGAACACCGCGCGGGCGGACACGATCTGTTATGCCACGAAGGAGAATCAGGATGCTGCCCGCCGGTTGGCGGCGGACCCCGAGGTGGATCTGGTGCTCGTAATCGGCGGCAAAAACTCGGCCAACACCCGCCACCTGTGGGAGATCGCCGCGCAGTCGAAGCCGGCCCACCTTATCCAGGGCGTTGAGGACATTCTCCCGGAGTGGCTCGACGGCATCACCTGCGTTGGCCTCACCGCCGGCGCTTCCACCCCCGACTCTGCCATCGACGAAGTCGAAGCCTTCCTCGAGGGGAGCTGACTGTCGCCCCCAACCGCAAAAAAAGAAACGCAGAGCCGCGGAGCCGCAGAGACGCAAAGACGCAGAGAAAATTGTTAGGGTGGAGTATTGATCGCGTGTCAATAGGCGCAGACGCGCTCCACGCGACCTTCGCGATCTAGATTTAGAAAAGATCTCTGCGCCTCTGCGTCTTTGCGCCTCTGCGTTGAAAAACGTTTGCTTCGAAGTTGCTGTAACCTCGCCGCATGGGAAGAGGCCAAAAACCTATAGCAGTTGTGACAGGTGCTTCGAGCGGGATTGGTGCCGCGACCGCCAGATTGCTCGCAAGCGAAGGCTGGCGGGTGGTGCTGGTGGCGCGGCGCGCCGAACGGCTGGACGAACTCGCCGGCGCGATTGCAGCGTCCGGAGGCGAGGCGAGGGCCGAGGCGCTCGATGCCGCCGATGGTCCCGCGATCATGGCAATGGCGGATCGGGTCCGCTCCGACTGGGGTGCCCCGTCACTGGTCGTCAACAGCGCCGGCGCCGGCGAGTGGCGATTCCTCGAGGAGACCTCGGTCGAGGAGATCGTCGAGATGATGGGGGCTCCCTATCTCGCAGCGGCCAACACCTGTCGGGCGTTCATGGCCGATATGCTTGCGGCGAAACGGGGTCTCTTCGTGCATGTGGGTTCGCCGGCCTCCGTCATGCCGTGGCCGGGGGCGACCGCCTACACGGCATCGCGGTGGGCCCTCCGCGGTCTGCACGAAGCGCTGTGCCAGGACCTGCGTGGCACCGGTGTTCGCAGCTCGCTGGTCTACTTCGGGGAGGTGTCAAGCGAGTACTTCGAGGCCAACCCCGGCTCGCACGAGCATATGCCGAAGCTCGCGGCGGCGATTCGACTGTGCACCCCGGAACGCTGCGCGGAGGTGCTCATGAAGGTCGTCCATCGCCCGCGGCGGGTCGTCTTCCACCCCTTCGCCCTGCGGTTCATGGCGTGGCTGGCGGCGATCACGCCGGCGCCGACCCGGTGGCTGATCGCCCGAACCGGCCGCCGACACTGAACCCACCACCCCTGGGCTCGAGGCTTGTGGCTTGAGGCGTGCGCCAATTCCGCCCGCGTCCCGAACCCCAAACCCCAAGCCCCAGGCCCCAGGCCCCAGGCCTCCTCGTTTCCTGCTACATTTGATCTGGAGGTGTCATGCAAGATCGCGTGATCTGCGATGGGTGCGGTAAGAAGTTACAGGCGGGGTCCACCATCTGCCTCCACTGTGGCTGGGACCAGACTACGGCCCTGGCGCGGCCCGAATCCCCTTCCATCGTCGAATACATCATGGCCGGCGGATGGCGACTGGTGGTCTACGGTTTGATCATCGCGCTTCCGTTCCTCGGTTTCATGCGCCTGCGAACCACCGGGCCGGGACCGGATCTGCCGACCACCCTCCGCTGGATGGCCTTTGGTGATGGCGGTCGTGCGGCGGAGCTCGAGACCATCCATCGCATGCACGAGATCGGTTCCGCGACAGCTCGCTATGCTGTGCGCGAGATGGCGCTGCCGCCCTTCGATGGTGAATGGGAAGACGTGCTCGCAAGATCGGCCACGGCCAGGGTTCGGGGATGGATTCCACTGGTCTTTTATGGCTCCAATACCGGGATGGCGCCGGCATCGGTGCGCGAGCTCTACGAGGTTCGCTCGGTCGACGGTTGGGGCCGGCCCTATCGAATCACGGTCCGGCCGATCGCCCGAGGCGAGGCGGCGTATGACGATCCTGTCGTGATTGCGGATCTCGAGAAGGGGCTCCAGGCGACCTTCTTCACGGTCGACCGGCCCGACCTCTTGCACGGAGAGTGGGCTCGCCTGCTGATCGAGTCGGCCGGCGCCGACGGAAAGTTCGACACCGAGGACGATTTGCGCATGATCAGCTACGTGTTGATCGGGCATGTCTTCCGCCTGCTCTACGACCCGAGCGTGATCCAGGTCGAGGTCGAACGCGCCTACACCATGGGTCGCCACTACTATCGCATCGAAGGAAGCAAGTACGATCTCATCGATGCCAGACTGCTCGCTGAATATCGGCTGACGTCAATACACTGACGCACATACCTCTCGACAGGTCAAAAGGTCGAAAAGTCAAAAGGCCAAAAAGTGCTCGTGTTGAAATCGGCGCCATGCTTGGCGACTCGACTCTCGACCTTTTGACGTTTCAAACCGAGTGGGAGGGTGGGAGATCAGTCCCCGAGCGACGCTGCCCAGGGCGGCTGCCCCGCCGCATCATCCTGCAGCGCGCGCACCGACAGTGGGCCCCGGCGCAGCGCCGCCACGGCCTCCGCGGCCGCGTGAGCGCCGGGGATCGTCGTGAAATAGAGCACGCCAGCGTCGAGAGCGGCGCGGCGGATGGAGCCCGCGTCCTGGGCGGCGCGACGGCCGGCGGCGGTGTTAATGACGATCTGGATGGCGCCGTCGACCAGCAGCTGCGGAATGTCGGGGTGGCCCTGGCCGAGCTTGAAGACTTTTACGACCTCGCTGAATCCTGCAGAGTGCAGGATCGCCGCGGTGCCCTCGGTGGCGCAGATCTCGAAGCCGAGCTCTTCGAATCGTGCCGCCAGCGCGGGCAATCGCTCCTTGTCGCGATCGGCCAGCGACAGCAGGACTCTTCCGTCGCTCGGCACCCGCCAGCCGGCCGCCAGCGCCGCTTTGGCGAAGGCCTCACCGAAGGATCGGCCGCGTCCCATGACCTCGCCGGTCGACCGCATCTCGGGGCCCGGCAAGGGGTCGACGCCGGGGAACCGCTCGAAGGGGAAGACCGGCAGCTTGACCGCCACCTCGGTCGGCACACCGTCCTGCACCCCGAGCGCCGAGAGGCTCGCGCCGGCACAGACCCGGGCCGCCAGCTCCGCCCACGGAGTGCCGTTGGCTCGGGCCAGGAACGGCACGGTCCGTGAGGCGCGCGGGTTGACCTCGATGACGTACACGGTGTTTTCCTGGATCGCGAACTGGACGTTGATCAGGCCGCGGACATCGAGGGCCAGCGCCAGCAGCCGAACCTGATGCCGAAGCTCGGCCTGGAGCTCGAGCGGCAGGCTCACCGGCGGCGTCACCGCACCGGAATCGCCGGAATGGACCCCGGCTTCCTCGATGTGCTCGAGAACGCCGCAGATCACCACCCGCTCGCCGTCGGCGACGGCGTCCACGTCGACCTCGACCGCGCGCTCGAGGAAGTGGTCGAGCAGCACCGGACGATCGGGGTCGACGGCAGCCGCGCGCTCGAGATACTCGGTGAGCTGGTCGTGGCCGTAGACGATCTCCATTGCCCTTCCGCCGAGCACGTAGGAGGGGCGGACCAGGACCGGAAAGCCGAGCTCGTCCGCCGCCGTTGCAGCCTCCTCGGCCGAGGTCACCATCCGCCCCGGCGGCTGCCGCAGGCCGAGATTTGACAGCAGCTCGGCGAAGCGTCCGCGGTCCTCGGCCCGGTCGATGGCGTCGCGCGGCGTGCCCCAGATTGGAGTGCCGTGCCTTTCCAGCTCTGCAGCCAGCTTGAGGGGTGTTTGGCCGCCAAGCTGGACCACCACACCGAGCGGCCGCTCGGCATCACAGATGTCGAGCACGTCCTCCGCGCAAAGGGGGTCGAAGTGAAGACGATCGACGGCGTCGTAGTCGGTCGATACCGTCTCCGGATTACAGTTGACCATCACCGCCTCATATCCCTCGGCCCGCAGACCGGCCACCGCCTCGACACAGCATGCGTCGAACTCGATACCCTGGCCGATACGCACCGGGCCACCGCCGAGGATGATCACCGGACGACGCGGTGTCGGTTGCTCGTCGGCGTCACCGAAGCTGCCGTAGAGGTAGGGTGTGCGGGCCTCGAACTCAGCGGCGCAGGTATCGACCCTTCTCCGGATGCGTCTGGCCCCTGCCGCGATGCGACGCTCGCGGACTGCGCCGGGATCGCTGTTGGTCAGGCGGCCAAGGTGATCGTCAGCGAACCCCAGCCGTTTCAGGGCGACCAGAGAGCTTGGTTGATCGAGCGCGTCGGCTGCCACGCTCTCGGCTGCGACGAGACTGGTAATCCGACGAAGGAACCACGGATCGACCGACGTCGCCGAAAACACCCGTTGATCGCTCCACCCTCGACGCAGGGCTTCGGCCAGCTCCCAGAGACGGTCCGGGGAGGGCTCGGCGAGTCGGCGCTCGAGCTCGGCATCGTCGGCTGCAGCCACCTCGCGAGGCGCGTCGAGGGAGTCGCGGTCGATCTCGAGCGAGCGGACCGCTTTCAGCAGCGCCTCCTCGAACGAGCGCCCCATCGCCGCGACCTCGCCGACCGCTTTCATCGAGGTGCCGAGACGGGAATCGGCGCCGGGGAACTTCTCGAAAGCAAAGCGCGGGATCTTCACCACCACATAGTCGAGGGCCGGTTCGAAGGAGGCCGGGGTGGAGCCGGTGATGTCGTTGACAATCTCGTCGAGGCGGCGACCGAGGGCGACCTTGGCGGCGATGCGTGCAATCGGGAAGCCGGTGGCCTTGGAGGCCAGGGCCGACGACCGCGAAACCCGCGGGTTCATCTCGATCACGACATAGCGGCCGTCTGAGGGGTTGACGGCGAACTGAACGTTGGCGCCGCCGGTGGCGACGCCAACCGCGTCAAGGACCGTTCGCGCAGCGTCTCTGAGGACCTGGTACTCGCGGTCGGTGAGGGTCTGGGCGGGGGCAACCGTGATCGAGTCGCCGGTGTGGACGCCCATCGGATCGAGGTTTTCAATCGAGCACACGACCACGAAGGCGCCGGCCGAGTCGCGCATGACCTCGAGCTCGAACTCCTTCCAGCCGAGCACAGATGCCTCCACCAGTACTTGTTTGGCGGGCGACACCTCGAGCGCTTTCTTGAGCAGCACCTCGAAGCTCTCCCGATCGTAGGCCGTGCCGCCTCCCCAGCCACCGAGTGTGTACGAGGGCCGGAGAATCGCCGGCAGGCCGACCGTATCGAGGACTGCCAAACCGTCTTCGATCGAGGTCACGGTCGCTGCCGGCAGCACCGGAATGCCGGCCTTCTTCATGGCGACACGGAACTGCTCGCGATCCTCGGCGAGCCGGATTGACCGCACCTCGGCGCCGAGCAACCGCACCCCGAGCCGTTCGAGTTCACCCGCCTCCTCGAGCTCGACCGCGAGGTTGAGGGCGGTCTGGCCGCCAAGGGTCGGAATGAGGGCGTCCGGGCGCTCCTTCTCGAGGACGGCGATGACGGTTTTCTTGGTAAGCGGTTCGACGTACGTGCGGTGGGCGAGACGGGCGTCGGTCATCACCGTCGCCGGGTTCGAGTTGACAAGGATGACCCGGCAGCCTTCTTCACGCAGGGCGCGCACCCCCTGCACGCCGGAGTAGTCGAATTCGCAGGCCTGACCAATGCGAATTGGACCCGCGCCGAGGATGCACACCGAGGACGGTTTCGCCGTCACAACAGCACCGACGTGCCCGAATTCCGAATTCCGAATTCAATCATTGTCCGCCTCGGCAGCGTTCTGCAAATCGGGTAAAGAGCCCAAGCGAGTCATTCGGCCCAGGCGAGGCTTCGGGGTGGAACTGGACCGCCTCCACACCTGCCCGCTTCAATGACAATCCTTCGAGAGTGCCATCGGTGAGATTGAGGTGGGTGACCTCGACCTCGCGTGGCAGCGATGATTCCTCGACAACGTAATTGTGGTTTTGGGAGGTGATCAGGACCCGGCCGGACGATAGCTCGCGCACCGGGTGGTTGCCGCCATGATGGCCGAACGGCAGCTTGACGGTGCGTCCGCCGAGGGCCAGGCCGAGGAGCTGACAGCCCATGCAGATGCCGAGGATCGGGATCCGGCCGATGAGCCCGGAGATGAGCTCGGCGGCACCTGCCACCGCGGCCGGGTCGCCGGGCCCGTTCGACAGCAGTACGCCGGCGTAGCGGCCCCCGCAGAGCTCGTCAGCTGTGACCCCGGGCGGCACGACCCGCACCGCGAATCCTTCGCCCACGAGGCAGCGGAGGATCGATCGCTTGACGCCGAAGTCGACCACCGCAACTGCTGGTTGATCGGTGTCTTGACCTCTTTCGAGGGGTTGTGAGGGCGAAGTCCACGGGCCCTCGCCCCAGTCATAGGCTTCGCTGCAGGCGACCTCGCGCGCGAGATCGAGGCCATCGGTCCCGCGGGCCTCGGCAACGCGATTGACGAGTTTCTCGGGTGCGGTGCCGTCGGTGGCCAGGATGCCGGGCACCGCGCCGGCGGTGCGCACATGGCGAACGATGGATCGGGTGTCGAAGCCCCAGCCGACTGCGAGCCCGCGTTCGGAAAGCCATGCCTCGGCGCCGCCCTCGGACCGCCACGACGACGGCTCGAGGTCGAGATCCTGCACGATCAGCGCCCGCGCCCAGATGCGGTCGGACTCGGCGTCTTCAGGGTTGACGCCCACCTGGCCGACGTGGGAGGTCGTGAGGGTGAGGATCTGACCGTGGTAGGAGGGATCGGTCAGCATCTCCTGGTAGCCGGTCATCGAGGTGTTGAAGACCACCTCGCCTTCAACGACGATATCTGCACCGGCGGCCCAACCGGGGAAAACCGTTCCTCCCCGCAGCACGAGATGGGCGGGCCGCGGATGTGTCAGGGAACGCGGAAGATCGCGTGGTCCGGTCATGCCGTCGGGAGAATGTAACACAGTGCCTTCGGCGAATTCGGAATTATGAATTCTGAATTCGGAATGACGCCCAGTCCACCCGGGACCATCATCAGCACTGGGGGGTGGGCGGGAATTCCGAATTCCAAATTCCGATCTCCGAATTGGGACGGGTGGGCGGGTGGAGTACGCTATCCCAGCCCGGAACGCCGAGCCTGGAGGCATCATGATTCGTCGCAGTGCCATCATCTTCGCCCTGTTTTCGTCGGTCGCCCTCATCACGGGGGCCCAGCAGCATCCCTTCAATGTTCACGACCTGGTTTCCATGCAGCGGATCGATGATCCGAGGTTGTCGCCGGACGGCAGCCGCGTGGCCTTCGTGGTCACGACCATGGACCTCGAAGCCAACAAGGGTCGCAAGGATATCTGGGTGGCCGCCATCGACGGCTCCGGCGCCTACCGTCTCACCACCGACGCCGATAACGACTCCAACCCGCGTTGGCGAGATGACGGCTCCCTCTATTTCCTTTCCACGCGGAGCGGCTCGGCGCAGGTCTGGCGCTGGAGGTTCGCGACCGGTGCGGCGGAGCAGGTCACCGATCTGCCGCTCGATGTCGGTGAGGTGGTGGTGGGGCCGCAGGGCAAGGCGTTGTATCTCGGACTTTCGGTCTTCCCCGACTGCGACGATTCCATTCCCTGCACCGTCAAACGTCTCGACGCGCGCGCGGCCGAAAAGGCCTCCGGTTTGATCTTCGACCAGGTCTTCGTTCGCCACTGGGACACCTGGAAGGACGGGCGACGCAACCATATCTTCCGCGTTCCGCTTGTCGAGGACGGATCGGCGGGCACTCCGGTCGATCTCATGCCGGGCGTCGACGGCGACAGCCCTACCATCCCGTGGGGCGGCGACGGCGATTTCACCGTCTCGCCGGACGGCGCCTGGTTGGTGTACAGCGCTAAGGTTGTCGATGGATCGCAACAAGTGTGGTCGACCGACTGGGATCTGTGGGCGGTGCCCACTGACGGCTCCCAGCCGGCGCAATGCCTGACCGAGGACAACCAGGCATGGGATGCTTCGCCCGCTTTCTCACCCGACGGTAGCCGGCTCGCCTACCTGGCCATGGCGCGTCCGGGCTACGAGGCCGATCGCTATCGGGTGATGGTGATGGACTGGGCCACCGGCAGGACCAGCAACCTGACCGAACGTTGGGACCGCTCGCCAGGATCGGTGGTGTGGACGCCCGACGGCAAGGCGCTCTACGCCGCGGCGAATAACCTCGGCAATCACTCGATCTTCCGCATCGATTCCTCCGACGGGATGGTGTCGGCGCTTGTCACCGTCCACACCAACGCCAGCCCGCAGCCGCTCGCGGACGGTCGCCTGCTCTTCGCCCGCGACAGCCTAATATCGCCGGTCGAGCTCTACGTCATGCCGGCGGGCGGAGGCGAGCCCAGCCAGATCACCCATCTCAACGACCAGCGGCTGGCCGGGATCGCCTTTGGAAGATACAAGCAGTTCTCCTTTCCGGGTGCGAACTCGGACGAGGTCTTCGGCTATTTCATCTATCCGGTGGATTTCGACCCCAACAAGACGTATCCGCTCGCATTTCTCATCCACGGCGGCCCTCAGGGCAGTTTCGATGACCACTGGCACTACCGTTGGAACCCACAGATCTACGCTGGCCACGGTTACGCGACGGTCATGATCGACTTCCACGGCTCGACCGGGTACGGTGAGGACTTCACCGACGCCATCAACGACGATTGGGGCGGCGCACCGTTCGTTGATCTAATGAAAGGGCTCGACCACGTCCTCTTGCGCCACCCGTGGATCGACTCCGAAAGGATGGCCGCGGCCGGGGCGAGCTTCGGCGGCTACATGATCAACTGGGTCCAGGGTCACACCGATCGGTTCAAGGCCCTGGTCTGCCATGACGGAAATCTCGACGAATTCATGGCCTACTTCGACACCGAGGAGCTGTGGTTTCCCGAGTGGGAGCACGGTGGGACCCCGTGGGACAACCCCGACGGCTACCGCAAGCACTCGCCCGTCGATTACATCCAGAACTGGCACACGCCCGAGCTGGTGATTCACGGCGCGCTCGACTACCGGGTGGTCGACACCCAGGGCCTCGGAACCTTCAATGCGTTGCAACGCCTCGGTGTGCCGTCGCGGCTGCTCTACTACCCGGACGAGAACCACTGGGTGCTCAAACCCGTCAACTCGATCCAGTGGCATGAGGTCGTGCTGGATTGGATGGATCAGTGGACGGCGCCGGCTGAAGACTGAGGGCGTTACCAGGTCGGACGAACCCGAGATTCGGGATCGGGATCGGTGTACAAAGCCGACAACGAAACATTACTGATATCATTGAAGGGTTAGAGACGTGGAGGACCCCGGGTGATCATCACCTGTCCAGAGTGCGATACGAAATACCGATACGACGAGGCACGCTTCGGCGGCGCCGACGTCAAGTTGGTCAAGTGCACCAGCTGTCAACACTCGTTCGAAGTCCGCAATCCACTCGACGAGCCGTCCAACGCCACTTCGATCGGCAAGATGTTCCAGGATGTTCCCGAGAGCGTCCAGCCGCCGGACGTCGAACCCGAACCCGAGGCTCCTGAACTGCCGCAGCTCGCGCCACTGCCGAAGGACCAACGGTTTTCCCTGGCGGTGATCGCCGGCTCGCAGGCCGGCAGCGTCTTTCCGATCACCAAGCCCCGCGTCTATCTGGGCCGCGGCTCGACGATGGACGTCCAGATCAAGGACTCGGAGGTCTCGCGCCGGCACGCCATGCTCGAAGTGCGGAAGGGCAAAGTGGTGCTTGTCGACATGGGCGCCACCAACGGCACCTGGGTCGGCGGTGAACGAACCGAAGAAGCCGAGATCTCGAACCAGGGTGAGTTCACCCTCGGCTCGACGACCCTGATGCTGATCATCACCGGCGGCGCTACCGGATAGCTGCCTGCCATTTTGGCCTCGGCGCGCCGCGTTGAGGGACTGAATTCCTCGCTTGAAATTGGATCGAATTTTGCTACGGTGTGCCATTGGTGGCCGTTTGGCGCATGATGTAAGTTCGTGCGGGCGGGACGCCCGCACCACAAATACGCTGAACGTGTAGTGCAGCCGTGTCGGCTGCACACGTATACGATGCACCAGCCGCGAGGAGGCGCGATCGATGATAGAAGTTGAAAACCTCGGCAAGACCTATGTCGACGAGCCGGTGGTCAGGGATCTGAGTTTCTTCGTTCCCGAGGGCCAGGTGCTCGGGTTCCTCGGTCCAAACGGCGCCGGCAAGACCACCGTGATGCGGATGCTCACCGCCTTCCTGCCTCCGACCACCGGTCGGGTGGTGGTGGCGGGGGTGGATCTCGATCAGGACCCGGTCGGGCTCAGGCGCCACGTCGGCTACCTTCCTGAAAACGTGCCCCTCTACCCCGAGATGCGGGTCGACGAGTACCTCCGTTTCCGGGCTGATGTCGAAGAGGTGCCGCGCGGGGAGGTCAAGGCGAGGATCGCCGACGTCGTCGAACGGTGTCTTATCGGCGAGGTTCGGCGGCAGGTCATCGGCACCCTCTCGAAGGGCTTCCGGCAGCGGGTCGGTCTCGCCGGCGCGTTGATCCACCAACCGGATGTGCTGATCCTCGACGAGCCCACGGTTGGCCTCGATCCGAACCAGATCATCAAGGTGCGCGAGCTCATAACGGAACTCGGGCGTGACCACACCGTGCTCCTCTCCACCCACATCCTGCCCGAGGTGGAGCAGGTCTGCGAGCGGGTCTTCATCATCGATCGCGGCCGCATCGTCGCCGATGGCACGCCCGACGCGTTGCG